>CAIYSA010000164.1 GCA_903928655.1 uncultured Bacteroidota bacterium | reverse complement strand
TTGTGAAAAAAAGTGGTTTTTTCAGCGACAAAGTCTTGCTAGTCAGATTTCAGAAAAAGATATGACTAACACCATTGATGCTTTTTTTCATGGTTTTAATAGCACCGATTCATTAAAAGAGTTTATCGAATGTCTTTGGCCTATATCAAAAACTACAGAAAGAACTTGGCAACAAGTTCAAATAGATAATAAAAATGCTACTAATATGCAGAATTATTTAATTGAATATTGGAAAAATGAAGCAAGAGATTCGCTTGATCCATTTGTACTTTGGAGAGATTATTATAAAGAGGTTTTAGTAACGAAAGCCATGATGAAATGTGGTAAACAAAAAGGTTATTACACGGATAGAGGTAGAGTTTATTTGCAATACGGAAAGCCAGATCAGAGAAATCAAGTTAGTAGTTCGGCAAATGTTTATCCTTATGAAATTTGGCAGTATTATAGATTGTATGATAAAACAACGAAACATTTTTTTACAAATAAAAAGTTTGTGTTCGTTAATTTTGCAATAGCAGATGAGTGTTATGAATTAATTTTTTCTGAAGTAAGAGGTGAAAAAAATGATCCGAATTGGAAATACCGTTTAGTAAAACGAACCCAAAAGCCTGGTAACATTGATGATAACAAACCTGCTGAGACTTATGGGAATAATTTTGATGATAATTTTCTTAATCCAAAATAATATATGGTAAAGGCGAAAATTGCTGTCGTTATTTTAAATTGGAATGGGAAATTATTTTTAGAACAGTTTTTACCTACAGTTATTAAGAATAGTGAGGTCGCAACAATTTATATTGCAGATAATAATTCTACAGATGATAGCCTTTCTTTTTTAGAGAATAATTATCCTGAAATTAAAATCATTAAGAATGCTAGTAATTCTGGTTTTGCTAAAGGTTATAATGACGCCTTAAAACATATAGAAGCTGATTATTTTGTTTTGTTAAATTCTGATGTTGAGGTTACTCCAAACTGGATTGAACCAATTATTGATTTTATGAATTCAGATAATAATATTTCGGCATGTCAGCCAAAGATATTAGATTTTAAAAACAAGTCGAATTTTGAATATGCTGGAGCAGCTGGTGGTTATATTGATAAATATGGTTACCCATTTTGCAGAGGCAGACTGTTTAACGAAATTGAAATTGATAACCATCAATATGACAATGTTACTGAAATTTTTTGGGCAACAGGCGCCTGTATGTTTTTAAAAGTGAAAGCATTTTGGGAAGTAGGAGGTTTTGATGATGATTATTTTGCACACATGGAAGAGATTGATTTGTGTTGGCGAATGAAAAATATGGGACATAAAATTTTTGTTGTTCCAACCTCAATTGTTTACCATGTTGGAGGTGGAACTTTAAATAAAGTAAATTCAAAAAAAACTTATTTAAATTTTAGAAATAATTTGATTACACTTATTAAGAATTCTGATTCTAAATTTTTATTTTTTAAATTACTCTATAGAATGATATTAGATGGTGTTGCAGCTTATAAGTTTTTATTTGAAGGAAATGGAAAACATTTTTTAGCAGTAGCAAAAGCACATTTTTGGTTTTATATCATGTTGCCTTCAACTTTAAAAAAACGGGCGGTAATGAAATGTAAACCTGGTTTTAAGTTTAATAAAAATTCCATTTTTCCATTAAATATTGTGTACTTACATTTTATTAAGGGTGTAAAAGTTTTCTCAAAAATTGAAAGTAAATAATACAATTTTATCTTTATTGAAAAAGTTTAAAATAAGAATAAAAAATTATTTATAACCAACCATAAATACTGCACAACCACTGTAAGTGCCAGTTTCTGTTGGAGGAATTACATAATCTACATAAACATGTCTTACTTTAGAAATTTCCCAATGAAATTCTTTTCTATCAATACCACCGTCTTTTGAAGAGAAAAGTAATTTACGGTTTTTCGAATCTTTATCCTTATTATAAATTTGAATTTCAACAGCTTTTGGCAAAGCCTCTAATACAAATGCAAAACGATATTTTTCTCCAATAAACAAAGCTACCTCTACTTCAGTTACTGATTCTTTCTTTTTATAAATAATACGTGTTAACTCCGAACTGTCATATTTATAAGGATTTATAGCGTCTTTCGCTTTTTCTTTTAATGCTTTTACATCACATAAAACATCACCAGTTTGAAATGATGTTGTAGAGATCAATAGTATAAAACTTAAAAGTGTAGTTAAAAATCTTTTCATTTAGCTTTATTTATATATTAATTTACCATTTTAGTTCTTAGTTCTTTCACTAAATCAGCAACAGTTTTTATTTCCACATCAGTAAATTTCATTGCTAAAAAATTCATTTCTTCATCCTTTTCAAGTGCCGATTTTATGGATGAAATTGAATTAAATGATGTGTTTATAGAATTAATTTCATTAAATAATTCTGGCATCTCCTGTTCTTTTAATTTGTTTGCTTCTAGTGCTTTTAAAAGTGTTGGTGCAAATAATAATTGTTCGCAAAAACTAGCTAACACTTTTTTGTTTTTTTCTTTAAAGTAAGATTCTCCTGCAATATTTAAACTTTCAATCCAAGCTCCTGCAAATGCAATTAGTGTAATATGTTTTTGTTTATTTTGATCAAATAATAAATCTGTTTTTAATTGAACGTTTGAAACTATTTTCACTAATGTATCTTCATTATTAATATTTTTATCAAAAC
>CAIYSA010000163.1 GCA_903928655.1 uncultured Bacteroidota bacterium | reverse complement strand
TTTTTTATTTTTAAATTTACATAAGTGGTTAAAGGCAGTAGTTTTTAAGAACTAAAAAACTCTTCTTTTAGGTTGTTCACTTAATTTGAGTCAAAATTATAATAAATTGAATCGATAACAAACTATTGTGGATAAATATGATAATTTGGTAATAATTAGATAATATTGGAATTTAAATGTTAAAATATTTCAAGAATAGAAGTCTTCTAGGATATCGTTTAGTTTAACCTATGAAAATATGAGAATAAAAAATTTTCATTTTTTAACGATTTATTACCCTATTAAAAGGCAATAAAAGTTACATTTGTTTGTTTAACATCAATATTTTAAAAAATGACAAAATCTATTTTTAGCGCATTAACTTTTTTAACGTTAGGGGCAATTGCTCAATCGCCCTTTAATTTTAGTATTAATGGTACTTTGAAAAATACTAAAGAAAATTCTAAAATTTATATTCACCATAAATGGAACGAGACCACAATTACTGATAGCGTAAAAGTGAAAGGTGGTAAATTTTCATTAAATGGAAAATCGGTTGAACCAAATATGTATTGGGTTACTAAAATCAATAACTCAAACGATCAACCAAATTTAATATTTTTTATAGATGCAGGTAAAATAAATATTTCTGGAAACATAGATAGCTTGCCTTTTGCATCTGTTAAAGGAGGCGCCACTCAAAAAGATTATTTAGATTATAATATTTTAATGGGTGGTTTTAGTTTAAAACAGCAAGCTATTGTAAATTCTTACAATGAAGCAAAAGCAAATGGAGATAACAACCTGATGAACCAAAAAGTTGCAGAATACCAAGCAATGGATAAGGAAGTAAAGTCAGCATTAGAGGTTTATATTACAAACCACTCGAAGTCACCAATTAGCGGCTATGCTATTTATTACAATTTCCAAAACTCAACAGCACCAATAGAAGAACTCGAAAAAATAGTTAATTTACTTGATAAAAGTACCGAAAACACTAAATACGGAAAATTAGGTCGAGAAAAATTAAAACAACTGCGAGGAACCACGATCGGTTTTGAAGCAACAAATTTTGCACAATCTGATCCAAACGGAAAAATGGTAAATCTAAAAGATTTAAGAGGGAAAGTCGTATTAGTTGATTTTTGGGCAAGCTGGTGTGGGCCTTGCCGAGCAGAAAATCCAAACGTAGTGAATGCTTATAACAAATACAAAGAAAAAGGATTTACAGTATTAGGAGTTTCTTTTGACCAAAGCAGAGATCCTTGGATAAAAGCCATTGAGAAAGATAATTTAACTTGGACACAAATTAGCGATTTAAAAGGTTGGGGAAATGAAGCAGGAAAACTTTATGGAATATCGAGCATTCCTCAAAATTTATTATTAGATAAAGAAGGTAAAATAATTGCTAAAAATTTACGTGGACCAGAATTAGATGCTAAACTTGAAGAAATAATGAAATAATATAATTTGAAATAAAACAAAACTAATTATAAATTTGCTATCCTTAAAATAAAAACAAAAACAAAAAAAAGAATATGAAGAAAAGTACTTTAGGATTTTTAACCGCTTCAGCATTTAGCTTATCCTCATTTGCACAATCAAATGAACCAGTAATAATGACTATAAACGGAAAACCTGTTTATAAAAGCGAATTTGAAAACGTTTACAAAAAAAACAGTGGAAAAGAAGTAAGTAAAGAACAAAAATCTGTAAAAGAATACGTCGACTTATTTTCTACATTTAAAATGAAAGTATTTGAAGCTGAAGCAAATGGTTTAGATACAAATGCTGCGTTTAAAACTGAATTGTTAGGTTACCGAAAACAACTAGCTGCTCCTTATTTAACTGATAAAAATGTAAACGATGCATTATTAAAAGAAGCATATGATCGCATGAAAACCGAAGTTAAAGCTCAGCATATTTTAATTCGAATTGAAGAAGGTGCTTTGCCAAAGGATACAATTGAAGCTTACACACGCTTAATGATTATTAGAGATGCAATAAATGGTAAGCCTGTTTCTGCTGGTAAATTAGCTGAATACGAAAGTATCCTTAAAAAAAGTTCAGCTGGATTATCTAAAAATTCAACAAAAAAAGATACAGTATCTTATAATGCAAAATTAGATGCCGTTAAAAATTTAAATGCGACTACAATTACAGGAACTGATAAATTTAGTGAAGTTGCGAAAAAAACTTCTGAAGATCCTTCTGCATTAGAAAATGGTGGTGATTTAGGCTATTTTTCATCTTTACAAATGGTGTATCCTTTTGAAAACACTGCATACAAAACAAACATAGATGAAATTAGCATGCCAATTCGTACTCGTTTTGGTTATCATATTATGAAAGTAAATGATAAAAGACCAAGCCAAGGTGAAATTTTGACAGCTCACATTATGGTTGCATTTGGTAAAGAAATGGGAGAAAAAGATAAAGCAAATTTGAAAACTAAAATTGACGAAATTTCTACAAAACTTAAAGCAGGTGGAAAATTTGAAGATTTAGCTCGTCAGTTTTCTGATGATAAACAAAGTGCAGAAAAAGGTGGACAAATACAATGGTTTGGAAGTAGCCGTATGCCAATTGAGTACGAAAAAGCTGCATTTGGATTACAAAAAAACGAAGATTATAGTGAGCCTTTTGCAACTAAATACGGATGGCATATTGTAAAACGTATTGATAAAAAAGGGTTGGCAAGTTTTGAAGACATGAAAAGTGATTTGAAACAACGTATTGGTAAAGATAGCCGCACACAAGCTGGAAGAACTTCATTAATTGCAAAAATTAAAACTGAAAATAATTTTAAAGAAAATGCAAATGCAAAAGCTGAATTTTTAAAAGTGATTGACTCTACAGTTTATACTGGGAAATGGGAAGCTAAAAAAGCAGATAAGTTAGGCAAAAAAGAATTGTTCAACATGGGAACAATTAAATACACTCAAAATGATTTTGCAAAATACATTGAAACACACCAAACAGCGAGAGCAAAAATGGATAACAATATGTTTTTACAACAATCTTATAAAGAGTTTGTAGATGAAACTGTAATCAATTATGAAGACGCTAATCTTGAAGCAAAATACCCTGAATATAAAAATTTATTAAAAGAATATAGAGATGGGATTTTATTATTTGACCTTACTGATAGAGAAGTTTGGAGTAAAGCAGTAAAAGATACAGCTGGCTTAAGAACTTTTTATGATAAAAACAAAAACAATTTTCTTTGGGAAGAACGCGCTGAGGTTACAACTTATAAATGCTTAGATGAAAAAATAGCAAAAGAAGTGCGTAGCATGTTAAAGAAAAATAAAACTGAAAAAGAAATTGTTGAAGCAGTAAACAAATCTTCTCAATTAAATTTGACTGCAGAAAGCATTACTTATTTAAAAGGAGAAAACAAAGATGTTGACGCTAATTGGAATCAAGGTATTGTTGCTTCTAATATTAAAGATGCAAAAGAAAACAAAGTTATTGTTTTAGTAATAAATAAAATTTTACCAAAAACGCCTAAAACAATTGCTGAAGCTAAAGGAATGATTACTGCTGAATATCAAAATAATTTAGAAAAAGAATGGTTATCTTATTTAAAAAATAAATATACCGTTAAGGTAAACGAAGATGTTTTAAATACAGTAAAATAAAAAAAATACAACATTTATTACAAAAGGCTGTAACAGTTAAATGATGCAGCCTTTTGTTTTTTAGATTATTTGTGGAAATAAAAAATTATAATTATAAAATATTCAGCATACTATTAAGTATGCTTATTTTAAGTGCGTGTAATTCTGCTGAAAAAACAAAAAACAAAGATGATAAAGCAATTGCAAAAGTAAATAATACACAATTATTTTTATCTGATGTAACTGAATTTACACAAAAAGGAATTTCAAAAGAAGATAGTCTAATATTAACAAAATCATTCATTAATAGCTGGACGACTAATGAAGTTTTTTACCAAGAAGCTTTAAACTATTTAACGGCAGAGGATATTAATATTGAGAAAGAATTATTATCCCATCAAAAATCTAGAAAGATATTTAAAAAA
>CAIYSA010000162.1 GCA_903928655.1 uncultured Bacteroidota bacterium | reverse complement strand
TTTTTTTTAAAAATTTAATAAAAACATAGCGAAACAGTATTAACTCAGTATAAAAAACAACCGCAAAATATACTAAACGCATACGCGATACGGCATCGTAATTTAAAAATACAATTAACGCAAATAAAATACATAAATAAAGCCCCAATAATTTAGTGGTTTTAGCAAACATGGTTTCAATGTAGCCCACGCGCATAAAATTATAAGCCGCAAAATAAAGGCAAATTAAAACCCAAATGAGGTTACTTAAAATTAATGTAGATTTAGCATTAGTATCAAATAACTGAGAATTATTTCCATACCTTAGATAATAGGAAATTAAAATAGCAGCATTTAATAAAAATAAATCGCCAAACAAGCCTATAAACTTGGTGTATTTTGAATAACGATATAATTTATTATTTTTAGTTGGCATAATCTATACTAAAGAACGATATTTTTCTTTTAAAATCAAATAAATAAATTTTGTATTGCCTATCAAATAGCGCTTCCATAAGCGTTTTGGCTCACTTATCAATCGGTAAAGCCATTCAAGGCCTAACGATATCATCCAATTGGGAGCACGTTTGATGGTGCCTGCATAAAAATCGAAAACTGCACCTATGCAGCATATGTGCTTTGTGTTTAATTGTTCTAAATGCTCATAAGCCCAAAGTTCTTGCTTTGGAGCAGTCATTCCAATAAATAAAACATCTGGTTTAAATTCGTTTACAGTACTTACCATTAAAGCATTTTCCTCTGCACTAAAAATAGTTTTAAACGGTGGCGAATATGTTTTTATATTAACATTAGGGAAATCATTTGAAGCTTTATTTTTAATCAATTTCAAAGTTTGTTCCGAACTTCCTAAAAATAAACAAGAACCTTGCTCTTTGTTTAAACGCTTCATTTCATAAGCAAATAAATCGGCACCAGCAATTTTTTTTAGTTTTGTGCCATCCAAAAAACATTTGGCTAATACAATACTAATGCCATCTGGCAATAACACATCACTGTTTTTTAAAGCTTCGCCAAAAGCACTATTTTGTTGCGCTAAGTTATAAGAATGGGCGTTGAGCGTTGTGATTAACAGCTTTTCATTTAAATCTAAATTTAAATTGCCCTTAAATAATTTTAAATTATGTAAACTAAATGAAAGCATTTATATTCTTTTAAAAAAAGTATTACAAATTCGCTTTAGTTGCATGAATGGTGCAAATTTAGAATAGGTCGAATCTATAACTATATATTCATTTGAAAAATTTATGGTATGTAATCTTTCGAATCCATTTAAGAATTGTTTAGCATTTAACTCAAAACTAAAATCTTCTTTAAATTCAGTTTCAGTTAATTTTACTATTTTATTAATAGAAATAGATTCTCCATATTTTTTAATATTATTTTGAGAAGGTCGAAAAATTTCATCCTTAATTTTAATAAATTTACCTGCAGGCCTACAAGCATCTAAACCAGATTTAACGGGATTTGAAATATGGGGAACATATTCTCCAAATAATTCGTTAGAATAGTATATATGCAAATATCCATTTTTTTTATCATCCCCATTATATCCAAAAATCCAAAACTTTGAATCGTGTTCAAGAAAAGTGCAATCAAATAAATTTGTATTAAATATTTCAATTGGATTTTTTAATGCAATTTTTTCTTTATCAAATTCATAGGCCACTAACTTATTTGAGGTTGAATTTTCGGGTATAACGTATAATTTACTTTTATATTCTATCAAAAATGGATAGGAGAAATGTAATCCACTTTCTAATAAAACTCTTTTTTCAACAATATCAAAATTACTATTAAGCTTTAAACAGGTAATATTTCCTATAAAATTAGTCCTGTTTAGCTCTTCACAAAACAAATATATGGTTCCATCTGCTAGCTTATAAATAAACGGATCGGCATAAAATTTATTACTATCTGGATTTACAATCCAATGAAAATCCTTAGGTAATTTGTTATTTTCTATTACTAATTGATCGTTACATTTAGCTATGCCAATAATCCAATTTTTAATGTATAATTTATCTAAGATTTTTCTCACAATAATTTCAACTTATTTTATAGTTAACTCAGTTATTATTTGTGAAAAATTTTCTTCAAATTGTTTCAACGTAAATTTTTCATTAAACAATTTATTACCATTTTCACCCATTTTTAAACGCAATTCAGGATGAGAAATTAAATGCGAGATTTTATCAATTAAAGAATTAGTATCTTTTTGTTTAATTAAAAAGCCATTATAATTTTCAATCACTAAATCTTGAATACCTCCTTCATAGGTAGAAATAATGGGAAGACTAAAATCCATGGCCTCCAATAAAACTAGAGGAAAACAATCACTGTAAGTCGGTAATACAAAAATATCTGAATTATTAAATAATTCATTTTTTTCATTTCCAATAATACGACCATGTGCAAAAACATAATTTTTTAAATCATTTTTACTAACAAAGTCATTAAAATAATCCTCTGTAATATCCATCCAATTACCTGCAAAGTGACATTCGAAATTATAATTTTGATTTTTTAATTCAGCACACGCATTTAATAATTCTAAAACGCCTTTTTCTTTCATCATATTTGAAAGGAATAGGAGTTTACATTTTGCATCATTTAAAGGTTTTACAAATGCATTAATCTGATTTAATGGCATAATACCATTATGACAAATATGGATGTTTGAAGGCTTTACATAAGACTCAAGGTCGTAATAAAGATAATCAGACAATAAAATGGAATTCGTGTTTTTGAAAATAAATGAATATAAAAAATTATTTAAATAGTTTTTTTTATGTTTTGAAACTCCTTTATTGTGAAAATGAAAAACTATTTTTACTCTAAAAAACTTTACTAATGCCACAATTAAAGCATCCTTATAAAACCCTAAACCACTGCTTGCTAAGGTAACGTAACATAAATCATATCTATTAAAAATCAGTTTAATTAATACACTACATTGCACTTTAAGTATTCGGAAAATTTTAAAAATACCAAATTTTCCAATTTCATTTAAATT
>CAIYSA010000161.1 GCA_903928655.1 uncultured Bacteroidota bacterium | reverse complement strand
ATGCACCTTCTTTTAAAATTTCACCTAAACCTTGTATATTAGTTTTAGTTATATAACCATCCTGTGGGGCTAACACATAATAAAAACCTTTGCGCATCGTGTAATTTGCAAGCTGATTTTGGAGTTTTGTTAATGAACCTTCTCCTTCATATAAAAAAGATAATGCTGAGAATTTATCAGACTCTGCTTTCATTAATTTTTCCTGATAATCTTGTTGAACAGAATTTAAGTCAATTTCTGCATTTAATAATTCATTTTTAGTTGACATGAATTTATTATCGGCTGATGTTTTTTTAGCAAGTGCTTCTTGAAATTTAACTCTTCTATTTTCTAAATCAGTTTTTGAGATAACTCCTTTAGATAATAATTCTTCGTATCGTTTTAATTGATCTTCAGCTGTTTTATAGTTATTACTTGTAGAACGAGCTTCTATACTATCCGAAGAAACTTTCAATTTTGCTTGAACAATTTTATTACGAGATTGATTTAATTTTAAAACTAACGAATTACTTAAAGCGTCAATTTGTGAATTTACTGCATTTATCTTTTGCTCATAACTCTCCAAAGTGGTTTCTTTTGCTTTAATAATTTTTTCAGAGCGCTGTATTAGTTGGGGATCAATGTATTCATCTTTTATTTCAGAAATAAAAGCGATTGTATCATTTTTCTTTACAAAATCACCTTCATTTATATACCATTTTTCAATTCTTCCAGCTATTCTGGTCGTAATTGTTTGAGGTCTATTTTCTGGGTTTAACGTTGATACCTTTCCAGTTGATTCTACGTTTTGGGTCCAAGGCATTAATAATAGTATAAAGCCAACAAAGAAGAAAGTATATACCGAGTATTTAATTGCCTTTGAGTAGTGACGATTATATATATTAGCAACACTCCTTAAATCATTTGCTTCTGAATTTAGAAAAGAATATTCTTTGTTTTCTCCAAAAATGCTTTCTATTTTATACAAAGCTGTTATTATGTCATAGCATGTTCCAAGGCTACTAACAAGCTTTTCAACAGAATTTATAACTAATAAAATAATAATTTCAGATGCAATAAATTGGCCAATGTTTAATTCGCCAGTTTGAACCAAATATGCTCCAAAAAATAATAATATAGCAACAAATAAAATTTTAAAAATAATTATGCCCTTATATTGTTTTTCAAGAATATGATAATGTTTTTTTCTATTCGATAAATAATCGTTTAAAATTGCATCGGATTTATTTATAAAATCATTATTTTCTAGTTTTTCTAAAGTTGCATTCTTTTGAAACCAATTAATTAAATTATATTTCTCATCTGATGTGCTAATGTTTGTTTCAATACCTTTTTTACCATAATATATAATGATAAAGTAAAATGAAACACCTATTAATATTGTAAATACTAAAAACCATGAACTGTAAAGTGGTAATAATAATATTCCGAAAATAATGCTGATTATTGAAAAAGAAAAATCTAATAAAATTTTGCTAATTCCTTTTTGAAGAGTAACGATTTCAAAATATTTATTTAATTTAAATATAATTTCTGTTGATGGTAAAGTGTAGTTTAGGTAGTTACCAATTCTTGAAGCTAAATTTCCAAATATTTTTTCATGCAATGTTTCATTAATTCGCATTTGCCATATTTGAAAAAATCCAATAAACATGGTAGCAATAATTGTGACACTACTTAAAAGTATTAAAGAAGCAGAAAAACTTCCAGCCATGATATAGGTAATTACGCCTTGAATGCCCAAAGGAATAGCTAAGTACATCAATCCTTGTAATAAAGCTAATATGTATATTTTATAAACTATAGCTTTTTCATTTCTTAGCCATTTAAATAATAATTTAGTTTTTGACATTTTTATTTT
>CAIYSA010000160.1 GCA_903928655.1 uncultured Bacteroidota bacterium | reverse complement strand
GTATTCATCATGTCAGGTGGAATATTTGAAGGATCTAAAATTAAAACTTTTTTTGTTGGTTTACTACTAAGCCTAATCTTTTCAAGCTCTTTAAATGCATTATAAGTTTTTACTATATCTTTTTTAAAATAAACTGAGTCCATATATACTTATATATTAGATTTTATTTTTAGGGTATTAAATTTATTACACGTCCAGCCCCAATTTCTAAATGAGATGAATATGCACATATTAAATATGGTAAGCAATTGGTTGCATCTGTTAAAAGATAATTACCAACTAAACCACCACCAGCAGTAGGGGTAAATGCACTAGCAGTTACAACCCACTCTATAGAAGCGGGGGTTTGTTCAGTATCTAAACCGGATACAGTGAAAACTTCACCCTTTTCAGGAAAGTTTAATGAACATATTGAAGCATAGCTATGTTCTCTGAAAGCACCAATAGAATTAATGCATGGATGCATACCACTCATGGTATCTTGGTTAATATTGAAATGTTGCAATAATGAATTGAATTGTTCATCTAAATTTTGTGGTTCAAATGAGTTATTACCAATTCGCCATTTAGTTGTAACAATACTATCCCCATTATGTGCAAAATATTTAGATTGATTATAAACACGTCTTAATCCAGCGTTGGTTTGTTCTTCTGCAGTAGCTCGAGTTAATCCTTCTTCTAATGAATCTTGTGTACTTAATATAGTGTTTAAGGGTTGTCCCGGGGTATCATAATTAGGTAATCTGAAAGTTCCAATTACATAATCTAATGATTGAGTTGATATTGAAAATCTCTCAGTAGTTGCTTTATTATTAGCAGGTACAGGTCGCCCGCTTTGAACAGTGTAATTTGGAAACCATAATTTATATTTACGGCCACTACCTAAAACATTTGCCATTGCCATATCAAATTCTGGGCCCATATGATAACGAACACATCTGAATTCTAAATTAGTTAATGTATAATCAGCAGTTTCAGCAGCAAGGACGGCTCCACGTTGTGCAACAGCAGCACCAAGAACAGTACGCCCTACTTCAGTTTTTGAGGGGGTGTTATTAGCAACAGTTACACCAGCAGCAGCTTGTGCCGCCCCTAACATTAATATAGATGCAGGTGCAAGTTGGATTTCCACAGTAACAGTGCCTAGCATTTGAGTATCCACTACTTGAGTGCTTGCATTTCCTCCAAAAAGAGATAACCAACTTCGGACACAATATTTACCTTTGTCACGCGCAAGATGATTTCCTAAAGGGTCATTGCCTGCTACAAAGGGGGCTAAAGAATAACCACGTCTTTCAATGATATCACCAGCAGTAAGATATAATTTATTGGATGGATCAGAGTTTTCACCACCAGTTTGACGCCGTTTCAATGCATCAGAACCTTGAGTGTAATCATGGAGCATATTATAGACAAAATTATATTCAGGTATGTCAACTTTTATACCTCCATTAACTTTCACTGTAAATTTTTGAATAACTGAGGATGAATTACGGGGAAAGAAACGAGATTGAACATAACCAGCCGGACCATCAACACCACTTGAACCATTATGAGTTGTTTGACCGTCATAGAACCATGAAAAACTAGATAAATCAACTTTTGAATTATATGGTAAATCTACTATTATAGTTTGACCAGGTTTAACATCAGTTGTTTTATTTGGTGTCATGGTTACAGTTTCTTTTTGTAAAACTTTTAAACGTTTTATTTGCC
>CAIYSA010000159.1 GCA_903928655.1 uncultured Bacteroidota bacterium | reverse complement strand
TCAGTAAAGATTCCTTCCACTTTTACAGGAAACACATACTATTTAGTGGTTCAACATAGAAATAGTATTAGCGTATGGAGCAAATTGCCGATATTAATTCCTGTTACAGGATCTTTAAACTACAACTTTACAGGGTCCAGTAGCGGCTCTCGAATTATAAATGCCGAAGAGAATTCAAATTCATCACACGACATTCCCCAAAATAAATAAAATAAGTTCAATCAAATGGGGAAAGACAATGTAAATAATAATAACTAACGAATGTAGATTTAGTCGTATTATATATCAATTAAAAAGTAAAAAAAGTTTATCACAAGAAAGCAGAAAACTAATATAAATCAGTTTTGCTGAAGGTAGTTCTTCTGAAACTTGACTTGTTTATTGCCATTACGTAAATTTGATAGAATGTGTTCGCAAATAAATAAAAAAGTGATTAGAGGGCTACATTTAAAAAGGGCAAAAAAACAAAAATATTATTGGAATATTTGCGAATATTTATAACTTGCGTTGGAAAATTAAAAGGATCGTAAATCTTCATTTAAGAGGAGAGAAATCTATTAATTCGAAGAAATAGTTGGATAATTTAGTTATTGAAAAGTTGTAAAGTAATTGTTTATGTATGCATTAGTTAGAATATAAATTAATGTTAATTTCCTGAATCATATTTGGATTAATCTGGTAATCGATTAATGCCTTTCTTAATATTTGACTAGTTTGTTAATTGAATAGTGTTTAAAGTATTTATTTAAGTTTCGTAAATTATAGTATAAATTAAAATTGATTTATTAATTCTTGCCTGCATTTATCGTAATAATAACGATCAATGTCATTTATTCTATTTGAGTCTTTTATTGAATTGTATTTAAATAATTGTTATTAACCTCTTTTTTTTCAGAAAAAATATGAAAAGGAGTTTTTGTTGCCAGTCTATTAATGAACGTAAGACAAAAAGTCTTATTGTTAATTGTGCGAACAATAAAGGTATCGCGCAATGGAAATTATGGTGTGTATTGTTACCGCTTTTGCAAAATGCAAATGGTGGTATTCTATGGTTTTTTAAAAATAATAATGTATTAGCAGTGGTTGCTGAACAAGTAAAAATACATGTTAAGCCACTGAATTTTAAAAAAAGAAATTATAATGGAATCGGCTTAAAGTACCTCCGATGGAAGGAGGGCTATAATCGTTTTTTTACAGTAAATATTTGCCAAATGGCGCTTTAAATTGAATTAACCTAAATCCATAAATAAAATGAAAAACAATTACACCAAAATCGACAAGTCGCCCATAAATTGGCGCTTGGCAATGATTTTAATTTTTGTGGTAACCTGCGGCATGTCTGTGTCGGCACAGGTTACTTCTGTAACTCAATTAGGATCCTCCACTGGATGGTATTCTGATGACACTCGTACAACTGCTGGAGTAAATCTAGTTGGCTTAACCCAAACGTATCATCCTTATTATGATTATTTGAATGAGTTTACTTCTTCTGTAACTGTTGGTGCAACTCAAGCGGTTAATACTTGGTATACCGATAGATATGCTCCTGCAGGTTTTACAACTGCAACCTTAAACGGAAATAGCGTTTTAAAACATAGTATTAGCGCTGCCGATTGTGAATCGTGCAGGCCTTCAGGATTTAATATTCCATTTTACAATACGCAAGGACGCAAATTCGATCTTGCTGCTAATTCAT
>CAIYSA010000158.1 GCA_903928655.1 uncultured Bacteroidota bacterium | reverse complement strand
ATTTTTTTAAAATTACTTAAAAAACACTTATTTTACTTTGTAATTACAATCTTTTTAGTAACTATTTGACTTGAATTTATCTTACAATTTACAAAATACAATCCACTTTGTAGATTTTCAGTTTTTATAGAATAAAACTCAGAACCTACATTTCCAATTATACCTTGCATTACTTCTTTTCCAGTAACATCAGTAATATTATAACTCAAATCAGTTCTTTCTTTGACATCCAATAATATATTAATTTCATTACTTGCTGGATTCGGAAATAATTGAAAATCTAAATATGATTTATTAATCTCAACAACAGGTAATAAATACCCAATAGTAAAACGTTCTTGAATTTGGCATCCAAAATCTCCATTAAAATTCTTAATTATGATAGGTGAAGTTGAAGAATTAAATCTCAATATTCCTGTTCCTGGATTTACAGGATATGATGTATAAGCCCACCAACTAATACCATCGCAACCTTCGTCATCCATTGTAAAAGTATAACAACCATTTGGCAAACTAACTGTATCAATATATAAACCAACAGTTGCAGTTAAAGTTGCATAATTATTATTTATTCTACTTTTTACAACTACTCCAGCATCATTCGTTATTTTCCAATTCGATTCGCTGTAAGTTCCATTAATTGGGCTTACAGACTTATTAGTTTTAAAATAAACCACAAATTTGCTTGGATAAGATTTCACATCAACAAACTTTGAAGTATAAACATTGTTGTAAGTATTTTGATCACCAACAATTCCATTTACTTTACTAATAGATACTTCAAATATGTTTGATTCGTTACCGTTAAACATGCTAATACTAGGACCTAAATCAACAATAGTATCTTCCATAAAATTTAAATTTCCAGTAAAAGTATATGAACTAATTGCACCGCCTTTTAAATTATAATTCAAAACTAAATTTGTAATATTTGTAGTTCCTGTATTTTTAATTTTCACTTTTGGGTTAGAACAAATATTATTTGAACGTATATAATTTGCATCATCACTTGGAGCCATAATATCTTCAATTGAAGCATCTAAACTATAATTTGGTGCCGCATAAGTAATTAACTGCGATACAACGTTAAATCCTCCAGATGGCGAACTAGATGTGTATGGCTCAAAATCAATATCAGCTGTAAATGTTGAAGCAGCAGTAGTATAAGGAGTAACATCATGAAAAATAGGTTTTACAATATTACCCGGACACCAATTTGCTCTTTCATAAATCCAAGTACCTGTTTGAGGAAAAATATCATTTACTCCACAATCAGCTCTCCATAATTGTTTTTGAGAAATTTGTGTACCGTTTATTTTCATATCGTAATATTTACTACAAAACTCACCACAACCATTATCATCAGAGCCATGACCACTCATAGTGTTTTTGATATACGCTTTTGCAACAGGAGCAATATAAATACGAGGTTTAGGTATTAAATAATTTTCGATTGGATTTGCAGAATTGCCATATGGGTAATAACCATCATAAATATTTTTAATAGCAATATTATTCATTGGAGGAGTACCTTCAATGAATTCAATTTTTAAAGTTAGCGTGAATCCCCAAGAATATCCATCGTATTTAAATCTAAAATCGAGGTTACCATTTAACACAGAAGAATAATCGGTGATATCCATGATGTAATCATTTTTTTTATTTGATGCTAACCAATCCGTTGCATAAGGTGTAATCACCCTTGCAATTTCAACTGTATCAGCGCCTGGCGGCTTTACTCTCACTTGAGTTGTATAATCCCAAGAACCGCAGTATGTTGTGCCTGCAGGGCAAGCATATCTTCCTAAAATATAATGTAAACGAATTTTACGATATGTTTTTCCGATTGGTAAAACTGCAGATGTATCGTAATTACCATAATACGTTAACTTTCTTAAATTATAAATTGTTACCCATGTTGTATCACCAACTGCTGCTTTACTTTCTTGCATTACCAAAGAAAATAGAATAATTGCTATTATTTTTTTCATTTTATTAAACTGTTTTAGTAAATGTAGTAAAGTTTAAATTAAAAATCAAAAACAAATGCATTTGATTATAAGATTCTTAAAATTTTAGCCAGCCCAACCCTCTCTATCTAAACTTCTATATTGAATGGCTTCAGCAATATGATTAGTTTCAATATTTTGTGAAGAATCTAAATCTGCAATTGTTCTAGCAACTTTTAAAATACGATCATAAGCTCTTGCAGATAAGCCCAAACGTTCCATGGCTGTTTTGAGTAAGCTATTACTTGCTTCACTTAAATTACAATATGTTTTTAAATCTTTAGTTCGCATTTGAGAGTTCGAATAAATTCCTTCTGATGTATTATATCTTTCTGTTTGTAATTTACGAGCGCTAATTACACGCTTACGAATTTCAGAACTTGGCTCACTATTTTTTTCTTTACTCAATTCACTAAAAGGAACTGGAGTAACCTCAACATGTAAATCAATTCGATCTAATAATGGTCCTGAAATTTTATTTAAATATTTTTGTACAACGCCAGGCGCACAAACACAATCTTTTTCGGGATGGTTATAATACCCACAAGGGCAAGGATTCATACTTGCCATTAACATAAAACTCGCTGGATATTCAACACTAAATCGTGCTCTTGAAATAGCCACTACTCTATCTTCTAAAGGTTGGCGCATTACTTCTAAAACGGTTCGTTTAAATTCTGGTAATTCGTCTAAAAATAAAACTCCATTATGAGCTAACGAAATTTCTCCAGGCTGTGCGTTCATTCCACCACCAACTAATGCTACATCGCTAATTGTGTGGTGCGGACTTCGAAATGGTCTTTTGGTTACTAAGCCAACAGTTTTACCTGTTCTGCCAGCAACGCTATGTATTTTGGTAGTTTCAAGAGCTTCATCTAAAGTTAATGGCGGTAAAATTGATGGCATTCGTTTACTTAACATAGTTTTACCAGCACCTGGTGGTCCAATTAAAATTACATTGTGTCCGCCAGCTGCTGCAATTTCTAAAGCGCGTTTAATATTTTCTTGGCCTTTTACGTCGTTGAAATCAAATTCATTGTCATCTAATTTAGTTGCAAATTCATCTTCTATATTTATAGTTGTTTTTTCTAATGTACCTTTCTCATTAAAAAAATCGATCACTTGTTTAATTTTTGACACTCCATAAACTTCTAACCCATCAACAACAGCTGCT
>CAIYSA010000157.1 GCA_903928655.1 uncultured Bacteroidota bacterium | reverse complement strand
TTATCTGCTGCTGCTGCAACACCAGTAATAGCACTGTTAAGTTCCGCGCGAATACTATCTGCTTGATGTTGCAGAATATCAACATTCATCTTCGATTTCTTACTTTTAATTTCTACATAATATTCGGATGTTTCCTTTGCTATTGTCTCACAAAAAACTTTGGCGAATTGTTCATTAGTTGAATTCATCTCAATACTTAAAATGCTAACTTTTTTATCTTTCTGAGAAATAACTAAATCAGTTTTTATTAATCCCGCAGCCAAATTTTTTAAAATAGAATCTTGTTGTAAAGTAAATTTTGTTCTGTCTGCGTCTATAGGAAAGCTTACATTTTTTAACAGTGGCTTTTCGTCCCAATCTTTTTTTATTTCATTGAATGCTAAATAATATTCAACCAAGCTTTGCGCCTTACCATCAACTTCAATGGGGGATAACAATGTTTTTTCAACCAATTTTCGACTCTTCATTAACTCAATCAAATTAGCACCCGAAAATGCACCACCACCACTTGAACCTAAATCAATGCCAAATTGGCTTGCCAATCCTAATGCGCCACCTAATCCTCCGCCCCCACTTTTTTCTTCTTCCATTGCAAAAGTTAATACCGCTTTATAAGTAGGCTTTTGAAAATAAGCATAAGTAAATCCAATCAAGCCGCCGATGATGCCAGCAAGTATAATTAATCTCCACTTAGTTAATAAAAACTGATACCATTCTTTTATTTTTAATACCAATTCCTTCAACGATATTTCGTCGTTTTCAAATTGCTCCGAGTTATTTTGATCAACCATGATTAGTTAGTTAATAATTTAAGTGTTGCAAGCGATGTTCCTACTTGCGCTAAAATTGTAATATATTGCAGAATAGCAATCATTGGATCTTTCTTTAGTGCGCCTTCAGGTAACACCACTTCCGATCCTGGTTCAATGCGTGGATTAATTCTAAAAAATCCAAATGTTTTGGTTCGTTTTGATCTTCCATTATAATAAACCACATAGGCTTTGTTACGTCTTGCGTTATCAGTAAATCCCCCTGCGGCACTAATACACTCACCCATAGTTATGCCATCGTGATAGGTAATAGTGATTGGCCTTAAAACACCGCCTCTAATGGTTATCTTGTTATCCAATTTAGGTATCACTATTTCATCTTTATCAGTTAATACTAAATCATAATAACTACCAGGTTTTTTTAAAATTTGTTCTATATCTAAAGCGATTTTTTGAACATTTTCTGGTTTTTCATTTTCAATACCCGCTTTTTTTAGACTATCTTTTATTACTTGAGAAATAGTATCTGCTTTTATTCCTTCTCTTTTGATAAATGCGCCATTTGAAAAGGCATCACCAATAGCGCCACCTGCTCTATTAATAATATCACTCACTCTTTCCAATCTGTTGGTTAAATTATATTTACCAGCAAATTGTACTTGGCCTGTAATTGTTACAACTTGACTTTCAGCAAACCCTACTTTTTTGGTAATACTTATTACATCGTAAGGTTGTAATACAATATCACTATTGCCTGATGTAAAATTTAAATTAGCATCCAATTCTGTTGTAAGAAGTGTTGCAATAATATTGTTATTTATTTTTTCACCATCTTGTTTATACATTCTTGCGACTTCCACTTTTTTATTCGCAGCAAATGTACTTCCACCAGCTAGTGTAATTAAGTCCTTCACTGTCATGCTATCTGCATACTGATACTTTCCCGGATTATGCACTTCGCCATAAATGCGAACATCCAAACTATCTCTTAAATCTAAAATTGATGTTACATATAGTTCATCTTCTCTTTGTAAATAAATATTTTCAGATTTATCCCCAGATAATGCTTTACCTAAATCAATATTTACAATCTCTTTTAATAAATTTGGTTTTAATCTAAATAATTGTGCGCCGCCTGTATATGCATCTTCTTTTAAGCCATCTCCCTTTTTTATCAAATCTGAAATTCTCATTCCTTCAAATAATTCATAGGTATCTGGACGATAGATCGCGCCAGATAATTTTACTCTATTTCGGTAACGATCAATAATTTTTGAAATCATAATTACATCGCCGCCAGAAGGAATATATTTATCAAAATCTGATGCAATTAAATCTTTAACTGCTCTTTCTTTATCAGTTTTCTGTATCACCTTTACTAGTGCAGTATATGCTGTATCATCAAACCCGCCGGCATAATCCAAAACATTTTTAAATGTTTCATTCGCAATAGGTTCAAAAATTCCTGGGCGTTTTGCTTGTCCTTTAATTTCAATGCGACTTCCGTATGCAGGTATACGAATCACATCATTGTCCTTTAAGGACATCATTTGCTTTTGATCGCCATATTGCATAAACTGATACAAATCAATTTTGCTTTCGACTTTATTATTCCGAATTAATTCAATATTTCTGAATGACCCTATTTCATTAGGACCACCGGCTTCTGTTAAAACACTTAACACATTTGACAATGAGCTCACATTGTATTTCCCACTTTTCATTGCACCTATAACACTAACTTGAATGGTTCTTATATCACCAACAGTTAATGCTAGTTTTGACTCACCTGAATTCAAGCTTGAATAAACAGTTCGTGCCATTTGTTGTTTGATCCGCTCTGTTGCAGCTTCAATAGATAATCCACCCACTTTTACTTGACCAACATTATCTATTTGAACACGCCCTTCCTTGGATACTTGTAAATCAGATGTATATTCTTGTACGCCATAAACGACAAGTTTTAAAATATCGTTAGGACCCACGATATAATTAATAGGTGTTGCAATATTTTGATTTGCAGCAAACCCAGTATTTTCATTACTAAATAATTCTGATCCGTAAATTAAAGGATTAATTTTTTTAAACATTGGTAATTCAAAACCCAAAGTATCATCTTCGTTTCTTTTATCCCCTTTCGTCTTAGACATTTTATCATCTAATTTCAATAAAGGGTTTTTTTTGCCACCAGTTTTTTGTGCATTATTTAACCTTGCTTTCAATTTTGTAAACTCACTTAATGGCATGCCCTTGGCAACAGCCTGATCTTGTACTTGATCAATGGTAACTCCTTTTGATTTTAACTGCTGTTGGATTTGGCTAATATCTGATTCAGTTAAAGCGTCTGCTTTAAAATTACTTAAGTCATTTTGGCTTAGTATCCCTTGTGCTTGCGCTGTATAAATACATAAAGTAAAACTGATGAGCAATAATAAGCTCTTAAATAAAAAATTGAATCTTGCTTTTGGTATCATTGTAATCATAGTAATTTAAACGTTAAAGGGGATATGTTTGAATTTTGTGCAAAGCTTCGCTATTCTTAGTCACAGTATAGATACACAAATGACTAATAAACAATTATTTACATACAAAAATCGAATTTTTAAGTGCCAATTAAAAAAAATAAGTGGTACTTAAAAATAGGGTCGTATTTGTTTTAACAAGCAAAGCATATTAAAATTCATACCAATAAATTTAGGGGGGTGGATTTATCAGACAAAAGTACTCGAATAATTACTCAAAAAAAATTTATACAGCACTTATTTACACTAGGTTAAGCATCATCTTTTATACTTAATTTAATGTTAATTATGTACTTAAATAAACCGTCCTTTTAATAACGCTTTTGCAGCTATACTATTGTAGTGAATATAGAATAAACTTAAAATTGGCGAAAAACTTAAATTCAAGCCTCTAAAATCGGTATTTACCTATGAAATGGTGCATTAAATTTCCTTTTAATTGATGGTAATTAAGAGAAATAGTACGGTTTTAGCCTAAAAAGAGGCGATTTGGGGTAATTTTTGAGGATTTTAGGCTAAAAATGGGCAAATATTGAAAACTGTAAAAGAGATGATTAATATCGTTACAGAAATATTGATATTTTAAGTGACCTAAATATGGTGGTAATGGCGTTAGATCAAAGACTAGTTTTAAACACTAAAAAGTAAAGTATGCTTGAAAAAAAGCTTATAAATAAACCAATGAGCAAGCCCATATACCATTTTGTTTCACTTTTTTCTAAAGGGAACACAGGGCTATCCACTATTTGTACAGTAGGTGTTTCCTGAATTAAAGAAGCTTTAGAAGCTTCTAAATTAGTAACAAGTTGGCCATATATAGAAGTAAGCATTCCCTTGTCCCTTTGAGATATTTCTGAATTTATTGCCTCATTCACATTTGAAAAATTACCATTAAGCAATAGTAAGGCGTCCTGACGAGTTGATTGTGTTTTATAATTTAATAATACATAAATACTATCCGTCCTTTTCTCAAGTCGTGCTACATTATTTCTTAACCTTCCAACTTTTGTTTCAATATAAAAATCGGTCGCTATTTTTAATATTTTTTCGGAAATTAACTTACTTAGGTTTTCTTCTTTGGTAATTACTGTCATTTTAAAAAAGCCTAATTTTTTATCTGGCTTTACAACAGCTAATTCTTTTTCCTCAATTCGGTTAATAATAATTTTTAATAGACTGTCTTGTAATCTATAATCCTTATCGGGCTTAGCGAATGATATTTCCCGACCTATTTTAGAGTCATTTGCCCATTTCGATTTGTATTTATACACCTCAGCATATTTATCGGCTATGCTATAATTACTGTCATTTGAATATGGCATTTTCAAACATTGTGCCATAAATGTTTTGGATTTTAAAAGCTCCAACACATTGTCGCCTGATAATACAGTATTATTAGAACCCGTTAAT
>CAIYSA010000156.1 GCA_903928655.1 uncultured Bacteroidota bacterium | reverse complement strand
TTTTTTATTTTTTTTAGTAATTATAAGTTTAACTTCTTGTAGTAAAAAAACTAGTATAGCAAATATTACCGAATCCCATGTGATTGTAAACGCCAATGTTGTTGACAGCACTATCTATAAAGCGATTAATCCATACAAAAAAGTGCATGATGAACAAATGTATATTGTACTTGCTAAAAGTGAAGATGCGCTTATAAAAGCAGATGTAGAAAGCACATTGGGTAACTTTTTTTGTGATGCAGTTTTGTTTGAAACCAAAAAAATATTAGGAAAGGATTCTTTAATGCTTAATGCTGCAATATTTAATAAAGGTGGTTTACGTAATTCTTTACCTAAAGGAAATATTACAGTTGGTAATATTTTTGAGTTAATGCCATTTGATAACGAAGTTGTGTTGTTGAAATTAAGTGGTGATCAATTCAAAGATATGCTAGATAAAATCTGTGAAAAAGGTGGGATTCCTGTTGGTGGAATTCGAATGGTAATGAAAGGAAATAAACCATTTGATGTATTTGTGAATAATGAAGTTTTTGATGAGAAAAAAGATTATTGGGTTGTAACTTCAGATTATTTAGCAAACGGAGGAGACAGTTATACATTTTTTAAAAATGCGAAAGAGCGTAAAATAATGAATGTACTATTAAGAAATATGATTATTAATTATTGCGAAGACATTACAAAATTAGGTAAAACTATAAAACCACAATTAGATGGCAGAATTCAATTATCAAAATAGAAGGGATTTTTTAAAGTATTTTGTGGGCACATCTGCTGTTTTAGCTGGATTACCCGCACTGTCAAAAGATATTTTAAATAAAAGTGATTTAGTTAAATTAACAATATTATACACTAATGATGTGCATAGCCGTATAGAGCCTTTTCCTACTAATGACCCTAAGTATGCTAATATGGGTGGTTTTGCAAGGCGATCAGCAGTTGTTGAAACCTTAAGAAAAGAAAATGAGAACGTGTTATTGTTAGATGCAGGAGATGTTTTTCAAGGCACTCCATACTTTAATTTATATCAAGGTGAATTAGAATATAAATTAATGAGCTTAATGAAATATGATGCGACAACAATTGGTAATCATGATTTTGATTTAGGCATTGATAACATTACCAAACAAATGCCACACGCTAATTTTTCATTTATTAATTGCAATTATGATTTCTCTAATACAAGTTTGCATGATAAAATAATCCCGTATAAAATTTTTGAAAAACAAGGAATAAAAATTGGCGTGTTAGGCTACGGTATTGAGTTTGAGGGACTAGTTGATAAAAAAATGTATAAAGAAACAATTTATCAGAATCCACTGCCCATAGCAAATGCAACCGCAAAATTATTGAAATTGGATTTAGGTTGCGATTATGTTATCGCCCTTTCACACTTAGGATTCTCTTATAATGATAAAAAAATAAGTGATATGAGCATGGCTCCTCAAACCGAAAATATTGATTTAATTATTGGAGCTCACTCCCATACTTTTTTAGAACATCCTGTTAAATTGCAGAATAGGGTTGGAAAAGATATATATGTAACGCAGGTTGGATGGGCTGGAATTTGGCTCGGAAAGCTAGATGTTTTTTTTGCTAACGGAAATAAAAAAATAACGCATAATTCGAATAATAGAAAAATTTGAAAAAACAAGCCAAAAACGAAAATAAATTTGCAAAAAAGTGAAATTTATTTTCGTTTTCTCCTTGCATAAATGAATAAACAATATATATTTACAAACTATTACTTGTTAATATTACTAAACAATATATATTTAATAACTTATTTATTTTTATGAAGGAAAAAACTGCTGAAATCGTGTGGAAGAATTGCTTAAAAGTAATTCAAGATAATGTAAGCCCTCAAAATTTTGCAACTTGGTTTGAGCCAATTAAAGCAATAAAAATTCAAGACAATGTATTAAACATACAAGTGCCTTCTCAATTTTTTTATGAATGGTTGGAAGAACATTATATTTCAATTATAAAAAAAGTAATTCGTAAAGAATTAGGAACCGAAGGAAGAATAGAATACAGTATTGTAATGGATAACGGAACTGGGAAATCAGAAAAAGCTGTTATGCTTAAAGTGCCTAACATTAATACTAATTTAAGAAACAATCCTGTATCTATGCCAATAGATGGAGGTTCAATTAGAAATCCATTTATTATTCCGGGTCTTAAAAAAGTTTCTGTTGAATCTCAATTAAACCCAAATTATAGTTTCGATAATTTTATCGAAGGTGATTGTAATCGCTTAGCTCGTTCTGCTGGTTATGCTGTGTCTCAAAAACCAGGAGGAACTGCATTTAATCCGTTATTATTATATGGCGGTGTTGGTTTAGGTAAAACTCACTTAGTTCAAGCTATTGGAATTGATATTAAAAAGAATTTTCCAAATAAAACTGTTTTATATGTACAGTCTGAAAAATTTATTTCGCAATTTATTGATTCAATAAAAAATAATAATCAAAACGATTTCGTTCATTTCTATCAAATGATTGATGTATTGATTATTGATGATATTCAATATTTAGCAGGAAAAGAAAAAACTCAAGATGTATTTTTTCATATTTTTAATCACTTACACCAATTAGGAAAACAAATTATTTTAACTGCAGATAGAGCTCCAGTTGAAATGCAAGGAATTGAACAACGTTTATTGTCACGTTTCAAATGGGGATTGAGTGCTGATTTACAAACTCCAGGTTTAGAAACGCGTATCGCTATTTTAGAGAAAAAAGTTTATAACGAAGGAATTCAATTACCTAAAGAAGTTTGTGAGTATCTTGCTTATAGTATTACTTCAAATGTTCGTGAATTAGAAGGAGCTTTAATTTCGTTATTAGCTCAATCTTCATTAAACAAAAAAGTTATTACTTTAGAATTAGCTAAGCAAATGATTGACAAATTTGTTAAATCAACAGCTCGTGAAGTTTCTATTGATTACATACAAAAAGTGGTTTGTGATTATTTTGATTTGAATATTGATTTAATGAAATCTAAAACGCGTAAGCGCGAGGTTGTGCAAGCTCGTCAAATTGCGATGTATTTTGCTAAATGCATGACGAAATCGTCTTTAGCAACGATAGGAATGCATTGTGGAGGTAAAGATCACGCTACAGTGCTACATGCTTGTCGTACAGTAAATAACTTAATGGATACTGATAAGCGTTTTAAAGCATATATTGAAGAATTAGATAAGAAAATTAGTATTACAAGCTAACAAATCCTTAACGAAAATTTTAAAAATCCCTTGAAACTCAAGGGATTTTTTGTTTAATAACCTATCTGATTTTGGAACCTCAAAATATTTATTTAATTTTTCCAGTCATTGGTTCCATTTGTGGTGCGATGCTTTGGTTAAATTATTTTATTAAAATTGATGTACTAGAGCAAGAAAGAACTATAGATATTTTAATAGCTCTTATTATTGGTTTTTTAACTCCAGATTTAGCTTTATTAATTTATAAATTGCACGCAAGTTACGCCTGGGATTTTAATGGAATTTTTTTAGATGATCTATTTTATTCAATTGCTGGGGTTGGGCTAACTGAGGAACTTACAAAACTGGTGGGTGTTTTACTTGCTTTTTTAATAATTAAAAGAAGAATAAATGAGCCAATTGATTATTTAGTATTTGGGGGGATTGTGGCTTTAGGCTTTTCGCTAAGGGAAAATTACATTTACTATTATAATTATGGCTCTCAAATTATAACAGGCAGAACGCTCATTTCAAGCTTAATACACATAATAAATACAAGTATTTGTGTATATGGTTTATTCCGATTTAAAATTTTTAATAGGGGAAATATAATTATAAATTCAATTTCCGGAATAACAATAGCTGTAGTTTCTCATGGATTATTCGACTTTTTTTTAACACAACAATTTATAGGAAAATTTACACCCTTTTTAGCATCAGGTATTTATTTAATTGGAATTAATTTTTGGATTCAAATGATTAATAATTGCATAAATTTTTCGCCATTTTTTAATTATGATAAATTAATTGGCACCACAAAATTGTATGTTACAATTTTGAGTTGGTATGCAGGTTTATTAATTATTGAATTCCTATATTTTTGGTATTACAAAGATTTGCGACTTGCATTTTACGATTCGTTTAAGAATATTTTTAATGAAGGCTTGTTATTATTAATTGTCGCGCTAAGAGCAAGTCGAATGAAAATAAGCAAGAGAAAGTATTTTAAAATAAAATTGCAATTGCCAATTTACATTACCAAAAATGATGATGCTGATATTAATATTTTTGGTGTATTACCTTTTAAAGTAAGAGGTGAAAGTGAAAAGGAGCTTCGCTTTTTTAAATATATGGGTAAAGATATTTTTATTTCACTAGATTACAGAAAT
>CAIYSA010000155.1 GCA_903928655.1 uncultured Bacteroidota bacterium | reverse complement strand
GATTGATTATAATAAAAAAATGATTGATCAAAAAATTTCATCTCCATACAATTATCAAACCATATATGATGCAAAATTAGCTCAAAAAGATACTGCTGGTGCTAATGAATATTTAAAAGCTGGACGTAAAACATTTCCAAATGATGTTTATTTAATGAACAGAGAAACTGAAATATTTTTACAAAAAGGTGAGCAAGAAAAAGCATTAGCTAATTTACAAGCTGCTATCGAAAAAGAACCAACTAATCCACAATTACAGTTAGTACTTGGTAATGTTTATGATAATCTAGCAAATCCCAAAGGAAAAAGTGGCAAAGACACAACAAGACCTGCCGATTTTGATAATATGGTAACTAAAGCAGCCGAACATTATCAAAAAGCAATTGATTTAAAGCCAACAAATCAAGAAAGTTATTTTAGTGCATTATATAATATTGGAGCTTTATATAATAACTATGGTGGTAATTTGCAAACTACAGCGAGTAATTTATCTTTAGCTGAAGCAAAAACTAAGGGAAAAGAATTAGAAGCTAAATCTCAAGAGTTTTATAAAAAAGCAATCCCATATTTAGAGCAAGCACTAATAGTAAAATCAGATGATAAATCATGTATGATTGCATTACGTAAACTTTATTATTTAACAGGAAACGAGGCAGCAGGAAAAGCAATGTCTGATAAATTAAAAGGTGGTAAATAAACAAATTTAATTTTATTAAAATCCCTGTTAGGTATAACTTAACAGGGATTTTTTTTAGATTTACAATATCATAAAATTAATAAATGACCTTAAAAGAAAAATACTCAGGCGTTATAAATTACTTTAAAACAAATGTACCTGTTGCAGAAACTGAATTACACTATTCTAATCCATTTGAATTAATAGTTGCGGTTATATTATCTGCACAATGCACAGATAAACGAATTAACCAAGTAACGCCAAAATTATTTAAAGATTTTCCTACGGCTGAGGTAATGGCTGAATCAAATTCTGATACAATTTTTTCATACATACGAAGTGTAAGTTATCCAAATAACAAAGCCAAACATTTAGTAAATATGGCAAAAATGTTAGTTACTGAATTTGGAGGAGTTGTACCAAGTGAAATAAATGAATTAGTAAAATTAGCAGGAGTTGGAAGAAAAACAGCAAATGTTGTTGCATCTGTTGTGTATAATAAACCGGCAATGGCAGTTGATACACATGTATTTAGAGTATCTAACAGACTAGGTTTGACAAAAGCCAAAAATGCACTTGATAGTGAAATGCAATTAATTAAACACATACCAAAAGAAAACATTGCAACGGCACATCACTGGCTAATTTTACACGGAAGATATACTTGCTTAGCGCGTTCACCAAAATGCGAAGAATGTAAATTAACCGAATGGTGTGATTTTTTTAAAACAAAAAAAATAAACAAAAGCTTCCCTCATTCGTTAGCAAATAAAACTAAAGTTATGGCAAAGGTAAATACAACTAAAATAAGTATTCCTAATAAGGAAAAATTAGCTACTAAAAAAGAACCTGTTAAACCAGCAGTGAAAATAAAAGCTACTGAAAAAAAAGAAACAAAAACTAAATTTATAGCACATACTACTTCATTAAAAGTTGGTGATAAAGCTCCTGCATTTATAGAAAAGAATCAGGACGGGAAATTAATTTCATTGACAGATTTTAAAGGTAAGCAAGTCATTTTATATTTTTACCCTAAAGATAGCACACCAGGTTGTACCATGGAAGCTTGTAGCTTAAGAGATGATCATTCTATTTTAACAAAGAAAAATTTTATAACACTTGGAGTAAGTGCAGATGATGAAAAAAGTCATTTAAAATTTGCAACTAAACATGAATTACCTTTTTCATTGTTAGCTGATACTGAGATGAAAATCATAAAAGCTTATGATGTTTGGGGAACTAAACAATTTATGGGGAAAATTTATGACGGAATTATTCGAACAACATTTGTAATTAATGATAAAGGCGTAATAAAGCACATTATTACTGATGTAAAAACAAAAGAACACGCTAATCAGATATTAGCCTTGTCTTAAACTATTTTAAGGTTCCAAAAACAATTGATTCCATAAATAGAATCATACTTTTTTCATTATTGTCTTTTTTAAAATCGGTTAAGGATGGTAAATTTTGGATGAAAAACTTTTGAGAATGTGCTGTTTCTAATACTGTGCTCGCTAATGAATGGGAATATTTAAATTTTGGATTATATTCGTTTATAATTTTTGCAATACGTTCGCAAAGGTCTTTATAAGGCTTAAATAGACTATCTTTATTGTCCTTATTGACATGTTTTGTTAGATAGGCTTTAGACCCTTCCCACATAATTAATTGATAGGCATCCTTTTCTAAAATAAAATCTGAGTTTAAACCTTTATTTATTGGCTCTTCAACCAATAATTTTATAATCGTTTTTAATTTAATTTCATTATTCGTTATATTATTTAGGTAAAAAACAATTTTACATTCAATGTAACTCCAATACCAAGTTATGAGGTAAACTAAAAATTTATGTTTGTTTTCGAAATAACGGTATACACTAGCTTCTGTTGTTTCAACATCAATTGACAACTTTTTAAATGTAAACTCTTCAAAACCAATCTTATTGATGAGTAAAAGACCATGTTTCACAATTTTTTTACCTAAAACCGTTTCTTCCGGATTTCGTAAAAACAATTTGTCATTCATTTTAACTCTAATATCT
>CAIYSA010000154.1 GCA_903928655.1 uncultured Bacteroidota bacterium | reverse complement strand
TACATTTAAATTCAAAGACTTAACAACCTTTTCCATTAATGAAAAAGATTTTAAAATCTCAATTTCATTATCAACCACTTTATTTGATGAGAATATATCAAGCTGCTTAAGCATATCATCTTGCCCCAAACCCTTTTTTTCATCTTTAATAAGTATACTACTGTGAATATTAAAAAGAGGAGTTTGAAATTTTAAATAAACAAAAGCAAAAGATAAGGCAAGTGTAAGCGAAATAAAAAACCATTTCCAATAAGATAAGTATTTATAAAGTGTTTTTTTTAAATCAAATGGTATGCGGTCATTTTCTTCCTGAAAAAAATAGTCGTCTTTAGATGAATTCATTCGTTATTTTTGATATTAGGTAATGCTTATCTTATTAAAAAATTTTGAGTAATGATGGTTAAAAAGGTAAGAATACTTATAGCAATTGGTGCTAATTGAACAGCACGACTTGTACTTGTTAGCTTTCCTTTTAATGGTTCAATATAAACAATATCATTAGGTAGAAGATAATAATAGGGAGAATTAAATAAATCACGTTTCGTAAGATCTATACGGGCAAATTCTCTTTTCCCATCAACTTCCCGAACAATTAAAACGTTTTGTCTTTTCCCGTAAATAGTTAAATCACCAGCAAGACTAATAGCTTCTGGTAAAGTTACACGTTCATTTGTAATATTATAAAGTGAAGGTCTCGTTACTTCACCTAAAACAGAAATTTTAAAATTCATTAACCGGACACTTACTGTTGGCTCTTCAAGATATTTATTCAAGTTTTTAGTTATCAAATCTGAGGCATCTTTGGTGCTCAAACCGCCCACAATTATTTTACCTGCCAAAGGCAATGTAATAACGCCATCTGCATCTAATAAAAAACCAACAGAAGGTATGGTTGAATTAACTTGTGCAATTTGATTTTGTGTTTCCGGAAAAATATTAAACATTGCGTTAGCCTCTGGGCTTAAGCTATTTACAAATACTTTAATAATATCACCTGGCTGCAATTTTACAACAAATTTCTCCTTCAAATCAATTTTTTCAATATCAGAATTTTGATTTTTTGGTTGAAAATAAGTAATCTCTTTCGTTTGCACACATGAAACTGAAATTAAAGCGACAAAAAGAATTAATGTTATTTTTTTTATAATTAAATTGGGCATTATACTAGTACAATTGTTTTTTATTTTCGTCACAATGATACGAAAATAATTTCAAAAAAATCGATTGAAACACAACCTTTATAGTTAAATAAAATAAAGATTTATTAATTTACTCAATAAAAAGAAAAAAATCGAACAAAAGTTCGCTTTTAGTGGGCCCACCTGGAATCGAACCAGGCACCTACTGATTATGAGTCAGTTGCTCTAACCGAATGAGCTATAGGCCCAATCTGAAATCTAGTTCAGATATAAGGATGCGAAAGTATATATTTGTATTCTATTATCAAAATTTATGGAACAAATAAAAAATATAATTTTCGATTTAGGGGGTGTAATCATTAATTTGGATGTTAATAAAACTATAGCTGAGTTTAATAAAATATCAAACACTCCTTTTGAGTCTGTTTATACACAACTTCAGCAAAAACCTATCTTTGATTTATTTGATAAGGGATTAATTTCAGAAAATGATTTTTTTGAAGAATTACAGATTCATATCAAGACGAAAATTAAGAAAGATGATTTAATTTTCGCTTGGAATGCTATGTTACTTGATTTTCCGGTCAACAGACTTAACACATTAACTAAATTAAATTCTAAATACAGGTTATTTTTATTGAGCAATACAAATGAAACACATGTTTCAGAATTTGAAAATCAATTATTTAAAGCACATGGATATAAAAATTTAGATCCCTTTTTCGAAAAGGTATATTATTCATGTAGAATGAAAATGCGCAAACCAGATATGGAAATTTTCGAAAGTGTTTTAAAAGAAAATAATCTAATTGCTTCAGAAACTTTATTTATAGATGATACTAATCATCATGTTATTGGAGCGCAAAAAGCGGGAATAAATTCATTATTATTAGCAAAAAACAAAGAATTTGAAGAACTATTGATTGAAAATGGAATGTTGTAAATAATTATTTAAACCAGGTACTATACATTAAATAATTATTTGCAATTCTATTTATTTCACCATGAATTAATTCTTGTGAAATATCCTTTACTTTTTTTGCCGGTACGCCTGCATAAATACAACCACTAGGGACAATTGTACCTTCAGTTAAAACAGCACCTGCAGCGATAATAGAATTACTTCCTATTTCACAATTATCCATAATAATAGCACCCATTCCAATTAAAACATTATCGTGAACTTTTGAGCCGTGCACTATTGCATTATGCCCAACAGAAACATTATTACCTAAATCTGTTGTTGTTTTTTGATAAGTACAATGAATTACAGCACCATCTTGAATGTTAACTTTATTACCTAATCGAATTGAATTAACATCGCCTCTAATTACAGCGTTAAACCAAAAACTACAATCATCACCACAAACTACATCACCAACAATAGTAGCATTTGGGGCTATAAAACAATTTTTACCAAAACTTGGTTCAATATTATTTACAGGTAATATAAATGCCATGTTGTTATTTATTTTTAACGATTGTTGATCGTAATGTCGTTATTTTTTGATCTACTAGTTTAATAGATTCAAGTGAGTAATTTTTATCCTTTTTTGAATCGAAAACTGCTTTAATATTAATTAAATCAGTAATAATAAAATTAGCATCTTCAGATATTTTAGAATTTTGCAACAACTCAATAACATATTTTAAAGTTTCTTTTTGCATAAAAATTTCTTTAACAATCGCTTCGCTTTTAGTTTCTTTAGCGGTATTACAGGCCAAATAAATACTTTCTAACCAACACCCAGCTACAACTAATGATGAAGTTCCGGGACGACCATTTTCAACTAAATAATTATCAATTTTTTTAAATGAGTTAGTAATTATAGACATTGTGGAATCTCGATTTTCTTTATTTGCCTCCATTCTATCAACAATGGCCTCATCAAAGGCATTACTTACACCCAAATTTTTCGCTAAAATATTCACAGCTTGTAAAAACAAAAAAGATTCTTGTGTTTGAGTCGCCCAGAGGCATAATTTCTTTGGTCACACGGAAGTAAGTATTGTCACGATTTTCTCTTGTGGTCCGCAAAGCCCAATTCCGCCAGGACACCGGTGGATCGCCATTGGCCGGCAAGTACTCGTACGACATCCCGGTAGCCGCATAGACCGCCTGTAAACCGCCGAGGCATCATAATCGAGCCGATCACGACGAGCTTGCGCATGCACGATGAAGAACGCATCGAGATCCCGAGCAGGTAAAAAGGCGAGCTTGACGGCCTTGGCGGCCTCCAC
>CAIYSA010000153.1 GCA_903928655.1 uncultured Bacteroidota bacterium | reverse complement strand
TTTGAATAAAAATGCAAATAGGCTCAAACCAATATAAATAGCCGCAACAATTAAAAAACCACTAAAATTACTCTGGTAAATTTCACCTAAATAAAGGCCAAGTACAATGCTGGCAAAAAAGAAAGAAATCATGAAGAATGCTATAATTACAATACCTGTTATTAATTTAGCAGTGAGAATGGATGTTTTTTCAACCACTGTTAATTGCATTAATTCTACTCTTTCTTCTAAATATTCCAATAATATATTTTTATAGGAATCGAAGAAATTTTCGTTTAAATTTTCATTATTTTCTTCGTTCATTTTATTGGGTATTATTTGAGCTATCAACGTCATTTGTTGTCTTATTGTTTTTAGGTAAAATTTCTTCAAAAATATTGCCTAATTTTTCCTTCATTTTTTGCATGGTTTTTTTACCCTCTTCACTACTTACTAACCAAGTAACAACAGCAGCACTGGCAGCACCTAAAATAAAGGGAATTAATTTATTGTTTTTGTTGTTGGGCATTACATTTAAATTGAGTTACAAATATACGATTGGGAGTGAATGAAATGGCAAAATTTAGCATTGCTCCTAGAAATTATAATTCTTATGGCGGTGTTTTATAAATAGGATAAATCTCTAGAGATGCATAATTTGCAAAAAAATATGTTTTGAAAAGAAAACTGTCAATTTTATTGCTGTATTTGAGCTTCTATTTGCTTGTATACGCAAATTGCCTTCAAGCACAGGGAAATAAAATTGTTTTAAAAGCAGGAAAGGATTATGTTTTATATTCAGAAAAGGATGGCCTTGCTGGCAACTTGATTTCTGATGTAGCTTCCGATTTAACAGGGTATACTTGGATGGCAACCAATAAGGGCTTGTCACGATGTGATGGCTTGCATTTTGTAAATTTCCCTTTAGATAGTAATACTACATTTTTTAGTGATAGGCAAGTCAATAAATTGTACCTCTATCAAAACTATTTGTATTTAATTTCATATACACAGGGATGCATACGTTTGGATTTGAATACGTATCATTTTTCTTGGGTTTCTAAAATTGGTGTCAAAGACCTTTTTCACCTTACACCTACTAATTTTGCCTTAATACATACCAATGGTGTTCTGCAACTTTTCAATAATGGGGAAGTTTTTCAGAGAAAATTTGGAAGAGAGGTTAATGCTGCCATTACTGGAAGAAATGCGTTTTTTTATGTTGGTTTACCGGGCTTAGGTATATTTAAATATGCCGCAGCAAATTTAAAGTTGATTAAGCGGGCTCGAACCCAATTTAATGCCTCAGTTCCCAAGTTATTATGGACAAAAGACAATAAGATTAATTTTAGAGGTGGGTTTGGAAATTATTTATTTGATGAGAATTTAACAATTGAAAAGCATTTGTCTACTTTAACAAATGCTACATATATTAATTCTTTTTCATGGAATAGCACAGGCGATTTTTATTCAATTATTAATGGAGTTGATTTTAATATTCATTTAAACGGGAAAGATTTTCCAGTTTCTTTTGATGGATTTGTTAATGCAGAATTGCGCTGTATAGTTCATTCTAAAGAGCCTTATTATTGGATTGGTACCAATCAAGGTATTTTAAAAGTAAAGGAACTTTCCTCGTCAATTAAGGTGATAGACGACAATCATTTATTTAACAATAAGGTTATTCGTGTTCGGCGTAAAATAATTGAAGCGCCAAATAAAGATTTATTCTTTTTAGGATATCCAAATATTATCCTTAAAAGAGCAGGTGAATTAACAAAAATTTCTCACCCTCCAATTTCTAGTTATGATGGTTTTTTATTTAGAAATCAATTATTTTTTGTTGCTGAGGAGAATTTATTTTGCAGATTAAACATTGCAGATTTTTCCTATGATTTTCAGAAAGTTCCTGCCAAATTACATAATGGAAATTTGTTTTCAATATGTTTAATGGATTCTACGCATATCTTATTGGGCGGCGCTAAGGGTATTTTTACTTACCATATTCCAAGTAATTCCTTTTCAAAAATTAATACACAAGAAACCACTTTAAATGATATCAATATTTATAGTATTATTTCTTATAAAGAGAATTATTTTATAAGTAGTAATAAAGGATTGTTTGTTGTTAATTTTAGTAAGAATAAGGTTTCTAGTAAAGATTTTACTATCTCTAATATTTTAAAAATTCCCTTACAAACGGATCTAGTTAAAAGTGTTTTAATTGTTGCAGATTACTCGCAGTTGTGGGTGGCAACAACTAATGGGATAGAAATTCTTAATTTAATTAATTATTCACCTATTCAGCTTTTAAATGAGGAAAATGGTTTGCCAAGCAAATTAGTAACCGAAATGATACGTGATGATAAATCACGTGTTTGGATTTCTACCTACAAAGGAATTACCTCTATGTCAATAGCGTCAAAAACGTATTTTAATTTAACAAATGAATTGGGTTGTAGTAATTATGAATACAATTACAAATCGGGAATAAGGCTTTCAAACGGTAAAATTATTTTTGGCGGATTAAATGCTTATGATGAAATTAATCCAAAATTGTTTGACAATAAAAAAAGAACAAGAAAATTATCTCTTACCTCTTATACGCAGAATAATAAAAATAGCAAAGAGGTATTTGTGCAATCAGTTTTAAATACACAAATTCATTATCTATTTGGTGCTAACTATTTGCAATTATTTTTTAGTCCATTTGACTATATGCATTCGGATGGATATCAATATGAATACAGCATTGATGGCAATGATTGGATAAAAATGAATAAGGATGGAAGCTTAATTTTAACCAATTTAGAGCCTGGCTTGCATTATGTTTATTCCCGCTCAATTGACCCAAATGGGGCTTATATCTTTGGTTCTTTTGCCATACCTGTTTTGGTAGAAATTGAGTTTTATAAAGAAAAGTGGTTTTTATTGCTTTTGCTTTATTTGATTATTATTCTTGGCATCGTTTTTATTATTTCTTTGCTATTAAGCAAACGCAAAGAGGCACGACTAAAGAGTAGAATTAGTATGGATTTGCATGATGAAATTGGAACCATCATAAATAGATCCTTGATGATGTTAAATAATCAATC
>CAIYSA010000152.1 GCA_903928655.1 uncultured Bacteroidota bacterium | reverse complement strand
TGAATGCAAGGCAAAATTATTACCAGCAATTTAATTCATAATTAAATTTTTATTCGTTTTGTTAGCTTTCACTTATTTTTTGTAACTTTTAATTCTTCAAATATCACAAGTTCATTAATGAAAATTTTAAAAAACAAATCATAATATCATCAAATTCAAATGTTTAAAAGATTCTGAATTATTTTTGAATATAATTTAATTTTCATTATATTTGATTAACTGACTATTTTTTTAACTTATAAAAACTGAAAAGAACTATGAAGAATATCATTATTATTACATTTGCAGCACTTTCGATTATTTTATCAAGTGGATGTAAAAAGAAAAAAACAACTGAAACAGTTGATCCTTGTGCTAATACTGTTTGCTTAAATGGTGGAACATGTAACGACGGATCTTGCGCATGTCCTTTAGGGTTTAGCGGTGCTGATTGTGGTACTCAAAAAACTCCAACAGTTATAGTTACTTCAATTAAAGTTACTAATTTTCCAGGCTTAGATGGCACGAGCACGTGGGACGCTATTACCGCAACAAATCCTGATTTATTAGCTGTATTCAAAAAAGTTAGCACCGGAGCTACTATTTTAACAACAGGCGTTTCTACTGATGCAACTGTTGGAACTCCTTATATATTAAGTGGTGTTACTCCAACTGTTATTTCTGATTTTACGACCCTATATACATTAGAATTATGGGATAAAGATACAGGAATTTCTGCTCCAGATGATTTAATGGGTTCCGTAACTTTTTACATTTACACTTCAACAAATAAATTCCCTTCTACTTTAACAGTTACTAGCGGTAGTGTTACATTTGAAGTTTCTTTAACTTACACATTCTAATTAATAGAATTTCTCACTAAAAAGGCATTAATCTATCTGATTAATGCCTTTTTTTGTGGAGTTATTTCTTCTATAAAGAGATTGTCACACAAATAATAAAAATAGATAAAAAACAGTCAAAACGAAGTAGTCAAAGAGATTAAATTATATGCAAGACAAAACTATTACCAGCCATTTAATTTATTATTTCAATGAATCGTTAATAAATGCAGTTATAGTTTTATTGAATTTTTTTGCTTCCCTAAAATGTGCATCGTGTTTTGCTTTAGGAAATAAAACTAATTTAGTAGTATTAGGAAATGATTTATTTAATTCTAAACCAACTCTTAATGGAATAACACCATCCTTACTTCCCCAAATTAATAAGGTTTGTGTTTCAGCTAAATTGTAATTCAATGATTGATAATGAGTGGCATTATCAATTAAATAAATCATTTGTTTATCTCTAATTTCTTTATTTGGAATAAAATAGAAATTAATTATTTTAAACTTAATTTTTTTTGTTAATGGAAGTGTTTTTGACATTGCAGCTTTTGACATCGCATTAAAACCATCAATAGTAATTGGCGAAATAACATTGTATAAACCATTAATTCCCAAACTATTAGCGACACTATCTGCCATTTGTGCTGAAAAAAATTTAACCGGGCCATCAACAATTATTAGTTTTTGAACATCCTGTAAATAAAGCTGATTATACATAGCTGCAGTTAAACCGCCATAACTAAATCCCATTACATTTATTTTTTGTGTAAATCCTAATTTTAAAACTGCCTCGTGTATTTGCTCTACTTGAAATTCAACCGAATAATTTTGAGAATTTGAAGTACTTTCTCCAAAGTAAATTAAATCAGGTAAAATTAAATTAAATGATTTTGATAACGTTTTAATTTGACTCGACCAATTTGTACGAGCATTAGCACCCATTCCATGTAATAGAAGTAAAGTTGGCTTATTATTTTCGTTACTGTATGATATATGCAAAATGGCATCACTAGTTGCAATCAGTGTATCATGTTTAATATGTTTTTTTATATTTTTTTTAGCAAACTTATCCTGCATACTAAACATACGAGGAATTTTAGTTTGAGCCATTTCCTTTTTAATAAAAAACAACAAACATGTTATAATAATAAAAACAACTTTCATTTATTTTTAAGTTCGATAAAAATGAGATTTTTTTAAAAATAATAACCTAAAGTCATTGTAAGTTGTGCCGCAAAAAAATGATGATTAGCTCTGCCATTTCCTTTTCCTAAAACTAAACACTTCATATAATCTGCATATACGCCTTTTCCAACAAATTCAAAAACACCATGTTTTAAAAATTCAACCCTAAAACCACTTTCAACCCCTACAATCCAACCAGCAATATGCCAATTATTATTTAAACGCGTACCAAGAATAGTAACGTCTGTTCGAGGATAAACAATGCCTGCACCAGGTTTCACAACAAATCCAACATTAAAATTTTTACTTGGCTCATATAATTTCCAACGTTTAATAAAATTAAACATCCAAAAATTAGCACCATCAGTATGTTCAAAATGCAATAAATTTTGAGGATCTAAAATAGTATCCTGATCAACATAATTCCCATTAAAAGTACCTTTTATTCTCACTTTTTGATAATCATCTACAACATATTTAGTATGATCATAATTTATTTCAACTCCAAAATCTTTTTTATTATTAAAATAATAACCAAGTCTAACAACAAATTGAGGTATGGTAATATTTATAACATCTTTAATTCCATCAAAATCAGGCTTATCATGTGCTTTTGCATCATAAATAGTAAAATCATAATCATGATATTTTCCAGTTCCTGGATAAAAAGTATTTGAGTTATCTATAAAATGAATGGTGCTTTTCGAATAAGTAGCGCGAGTATAACCCCACATTCCATAAAGACTTCCATCTTTGAATTTACGTTTTGTTTTTGTTGGTGTAATAGTAGCAGTTTCTATTTGAGAAAAAAGACTAACACCAAAACTCATTAAAATGAGAATAGAAAAATAAAATTTATTCATGATTTCTTAAAATTTGAGCATAAAGATAACGATTATTACCCTCAATTTTAATTTTTATATCAATATAAGAATTAACGAAAGGAATAGCAAATTCAGGCCATTCGATAAAGATATGATTTTTATCATCAAAATATTCTTCAAATCCCAAATCATATAATTCTTCAATTTTATTTATTCTATATAAATCAAAATGAAACACTTTTCCATTGATTGTTTTATATTCATTTACAATTGAATATGTTGGGCTACTCATTGTATCTATTACTCCTAAATTAGAACAAATTGCTTTAATGAAAGTTGTTTTACCATTTCCCATTTCAGCATCAAACAAAAAAACGGTTTCGTTTTCAGAAAAATTAATGAGTTCTTCAGCCGCCTTTTTAAGGCTATCTATTTCGGTTATATCTAATTTTAATATTGACATTATTTAGTAAAAATACAATTTGATATTTTCATTTATTAAGAACAACTCCTTTAAACCTAATTTTCTGAATTTTATTTTTTGA
>CAIYSA010000151.1 GCA_903928655.1 uncultured Bacteroidota bacterium | reverse complement strand
CAACAGGGGGTAAATTTAACAAAGCTAATTTAAATGATGAAGTCATTTTAAAAGAACTGGCTAAAATTACGGTCGATGCCTGGATAGCATCTAATGACCATAATTATTTAATTAGAAGCAAGATTGTTGATTATTCAACCATAACCAGTATTATGCGTAGAGATGGAAAGCGATTTAAGCTAACGGTTTCATACCATGATATAGATATAGAAATGAATAAAATTAAACCATCGAAATCATGAAAACAACTATCATTCTTGGTTTAGTATTCACATTAACCGTTTTTAGGTCATCTGCACAATGTTTGACTAGAACTTACATTAACCTTGCAAATAAAGTCTTTACCGGTAACTTAGAGTCTAAAGATTTTGAAGGAAACCTTTTTCTCACCATTGATACCGTTAATGCTGAGTCTCCAAATGTACCTAGTCTTTACTTTGAATTTGATAAATCATCTGAACTAATTGAAATATTTAATCAGTCAATGATCTCAATAAACGTAGATGGTAGTTTTTTTAACTACTATGAGATGTTTAACAATAGCTTATATAATAGTCCTTTACACCTAAGTTTCTTAGTAAATAACTCTAAATACACCTATGTGATTGACATTTGGAATAACCCTAATAACATAACTAAAATCGAAGGTTTAACAATCTGTAAATCAAATAACCAAGTTGAACGATTTAACGAATAAGTCCATCAGCCATTTCGAATTTATTTTAGTAGATATTTATATCTGAGAAATTTTAGTTTATGTCTCGCAGTTGAAATTCGAATGTATACAAGACTGAATTTACCAATTGTTGTTCCCAATTCCTTTTATCGTTTAATCATTTTAAAAAATAGAAATCATGAAAAAAATTAGTTTATTAATCATTGGAGCGTTAAATTTTTTAATTGTAAATGCCCAAGATGTTACATCTGCTGAAAAAGCTATTGCTAAAGCATTTATTAAAGAGCGAACATTAAAATTCAATTCTAAAATTGAACCTTTATTTGTCTCTAATTTGGAGCAATTAAAAGATTCAATACATAAATTAGATTTAAATATAAGCGACGTTGAGTTTATCTTCTTTGGAACATTATCTGAAGAAACAAATAGTGGAGGTTCTGCGAAAGCTTATACCGAAGGGCAACGAAAACCATTTATTTATTACTCCATTCAAAAAATGGATAATCAAATTTATTTAAGAGTGATAGAGGGGAATAATTAACTTTAAACTATTAGTTTTTTTTCAAGCTGATATCAAAAAAATAAAGCAATAAATGACGATATAAAACTAATCTTATTTTATTTCCTAATTCTTCTTCAAGCTATAATGGTTATTTAAAGCATGTTATGAAACCGTTAATTTAAAATAATTTTCTGTTCTTATAATAACAGTTGTTATTGTAGAACATTTTACTAAATAACAACTAATTATCTAATTATAATTATTTGATTCTATCCATGAATCAACAGTTATTTTCGCTAGTTCTTTCAATATTACTTCGCTCAACGTATCTACTAATAAAAGATTAACATCCTTACTGTTACCGGTTATTGTGCGAGCAAAAATGCACTCTGATTTATATCCAGAAAATATACTATCGCCTTTGGTGTGCTCAATATATAATGTATTGGAATTCTTTTCTGCCAATCTGTAACTAATGTTTCGGATATTAGAATAATCAAAAGGCAAAATAGGTTTCACACCCATTGAAATTCTGTATTTATTAATTTTATTAAAAATAAGAGATTCTAGATGTATAAGTTTAAGACTTTTATTCTGAGAAAATAAAAAAATCAGAAACTAGAAATAATAAAAACATTGATTTTATTAACGTTTTAATGGATGAAATTATTTTAATTACCTAGCTATCTTTATAAATTCTGTTTTTCCTAATATTGATTGACTTATCAAAAGTTGTTTTCATAATTAAATAGTTTAATTAAAAAGCATTTGAAATCTAAAAATTATACCATCTAAGCGGATATTTATCACTGCTCTGTTAATATAGGGTTTCTAGTAAAAGATCCATCTCGCATACCATTTACTAAATCTTCGTTTTCACTAGTCAATAGAATTGATTTGTTTGGCATGATTTTCAATATATCTATCCAACCTGTTTCATTTTCATTACCAATCTCAAATTTTAATATTTCGTTAGTTCTCGAAAATTTACGAATGATAAATGTCTGTTTGTTTTGGCCTCCAATCCAAGTTGCCGTCATTCTATTTAAATCGTAATCCCAAGCAATATGATCAGTCCAGTAATAAGTATATTTTAAAGAATCCATTGCAATAGCCTTATCTAAACTAAGCATAGCGCTCCATCTGATGTGTTGAATTGTATCTAATTCAATATGGTAAAGCATTTTATTAGATTTTGGTTCATTATTATTTTTTGACTCCATAATTTGAGCAATAGAAAAGTTCATTGAAATAAGAATACCTATTATAGGGTAAATAAAAATTTTCATAGATAGTATATTAAATAACTTAATAAAATTTAAAAATTACGTCTAAAAATCTAAAGTAGTTGATTTTATTAAAAACTAGATATCTCACTTTATGAAGTTCAATACACTTTCATAATCCTCATTCAATTCAAAATAAGAAACTAACTCATCAATAACAGAAACCAATTTAGTTAGCCTAATAAAAATTAATACATCATTTTCTATACTGTTAATAAATTCAAATATTTCGAGATAAAATAAATCCCTATCTCTTCCAATTCTTAAAGAAACTAGGTCAACTATACAGGATGAGAAATTAGAATCAAGTTTCATAGCTATTTATTTAACTATTTCAAAAGTAATGCACAAGATTGCAGCCTATTTACAAAGTGATTTTTAATTTGAAACATTTTCCTTTATAATGAAAATATTTTAAAAGGACACAAATTTTAATCTTTTTCTTTAGGAACTAGTATACAATAAATACAAAAAGAAATACTAACAAAGTAAATGATTGAACACATTTTAATTTTATTTTAAATCAAATTTACAATACGAGTTTGTATTGTATTTACAAAGTAATTTATTCCAGCATACTTTTTAAAAATATAGCTGCATAAAAATAAATAAGAAGTATAAAAATAGATTTTACCTTAATCGTTTTTAATACATTGAACTGATAAACCATGGTATTCACCGTAGTTTGCTCTATAAAAATAGCTTGACTCAAAACTCCATCCAACCACATCATCAGAACTCCACCAAATACTGCTATTACGGTAGTCGTTGGTGTTGATTTCGCGAACTCCCTTTGCCAAGGGAAAACAACATTCTTTCTCATCTCTTGTTTTGAAAAAAACAATATCTAATATTTCCCATTCCATATCATTGGGTATATGCCAACCTTCAGGCGCTAATCCTCTAGGGTCATCAACTGCTGGCCAATTGTATAATCTACCAAAGCTATTTGCAGTTGCCGGGTCATTATTAATGTAACACCAAGCAGGTTGATTATTATCATCTGCTTTGACCCATTCTTCATTGGTTTTAGCTTCTGGGATTAAATCACCATTTCGAAATTTATCAACGTTTAAATTTTCGGCCATCCAAGTTTGATCGCCAATTTTCACTTCTTTTATTGTTGGCTTTTGTATTGTAGATTGTTTGATTTCTTGTTTAACCGGCTTCACTTTTACACCATAATCTTTAACAAATCTAATTTTAAATTTTGTGCTTTTTTCAATAAAGTCACACCATTCTCCATTTGTAAAATCAAGCAACCACGCGTTCTTACTTTTTCCTTTTGAGAAACCTAATAAGTTTCTTTGGGTTTTATCATCCTCTGTTTCGCTTGAACTCCAATAGGCTCCTTCACACTTTATATTTAATTTTTCTTTATTTAAATATATCTCATGTAATTCCTCTTTTGATGGTAAACGCCAACCCGCTCCAATCGTTGACGTGGTTTTATTTGCCTCATCCCATCCTAGATCCTTTGGATAGTCTTTTTCAGCAACAAGAAAATTACTTCCGTCAATTGTGATTAATGTTATTTCCATAATGTATTAGAATTAATCTTTAACAAAATAAAAATATAGTTTTTTTTGATTTGATTTACATTTACCTTAAAAATTATACCTTTAAAGGATCAGAATTAATGGTAATTTGTAACTATTACAAATTTGCTTTGAAAATTTTTAAAAAAATTAAAATGCTTGACCTGGGTTTAACACATCCACAAAATAAGGCCCACAAAAAAGCCTTTCATCTCTGAAAGGCTTGATTTTGCTTGTACCCCAGACGGGACTTGAACCCGTACGTCCGTGAAGACACAGGATTTTAAGTCCTGCAAAAGTGGTTTTTAATGGTTCATAATGAACCTTGTTGGTTTTTACAATATTGTATATCAGTAGTTTAACAATTTTTAAGAACTTATAGAAACAGCAATAAATCGTAATTTGTTTGACCTATGTTTGACCTAATTTTGTATATTTGTATCAAATAAAAAAACATGGCCAGCGTAAAAGTACTAATAAGATTGAATAAACAAAGGACCGATGGAACTTGTCCAATAATTCTTCGAGTTACAAATAATCGGAGTGTGACAGAAAAATTTGTTGGATATGCAGTAAAACCTGAAGAGTGGGATGAAGTTGACTCAAAAGTCATAAAATCGCACCCTAATTCCACTCTTATAAATCATCTCATTCTTAAGAAAAGGACGGAAGCCAGCGCAATAGTTTTAGAAGCAGACAACAATGATCTGCATCTAACAAAAAAACAGATCAAACATAAAATAAAGCATCATAACAAATCATCATTTAATACAGTTGCAGATGAACACCTGTCTGATCTACTAAAACTGAAAAAATTCAATCAGCATAGTGGAGAGATTCCAAGAGTTAATCATTTTAAAAAATTCCAGGATGAAAATGATAT
>CAIYSA010000150.1 GCA_903928655.1 uncultured Bacteroidota bacterium | reverse complement strand
AAATGAATGCGTAATGAGTTTGTAGAAAAACGTTCATCCATTATATTAATTAATCAGCTATATTTTTCTTACTAATAATAATCTTGATAAATTCTACTTTCACTCATCATATAAAATAATCAATAATATAGAATTTAAACTTCTTCGTCATTTCTCAAAAGCAATTTAAATGACAAAAAAGCCAGTTGCTTTTGAGAAAACATCCAAAAAAGTCAGGAGGTGTTGATAAATATTTTTTGGATGCTACATACCAATATTGTTTCCCAAATGTTTCCCATAAAAATAAAAAAAACCTTGCTATCTATTGATTAGCAAGGTTTTAACAACTACTTTGGTAGCCCGTACGGGAATCGAACCCGTGTTTCGTCCGTGAAAGGGACGCGTCCTAACCCCTAGACGAACGGGCCATAAATTTTATGGAGTGCAAATTTACATTATATATTTTGTTAAAAAAAATTTATTTTAAAATATCTTCAATCTATTTGCATGTATTTATGGTTATTATGAAACCAGTATAAAAAAAGCCTGATAAACAGATGGTTATCAGGCTTAATACTAAACTAAAAAGTGGTATTAATTAATTTTATTGATTACACTTTTAACCTCTTCAACAACTTTTTTTTGAGCCTCTATTTCAGCTTTTTTCTTTGTTTGATCAGCCTCATTTTTATTAATATCGTCTTCCGATTTTTTAATTTTTTCTTTATAACTTTCAATATCAGATTTTGCATTTTTATTATCCTTTTCAAGTTCCTTTTGGTTGTCCTCTAATTTAGATAATGCTTTTTCCTGGTCTTTAACTTTATCTTCCAAAGCTTCTTTTGTTGTTTTAATAGCAAATTCTTTAATTAATTTTTCGGCCATTTTATGTTTATCTCCATCTGAACCTGTTAAATAAGCTCCGCCTAAATCAAAGGCCACATGCATAATAACAACATTTGTTTTTTTATCTTCTTCAAAGGTTGCATAAACATCAACGGGGTTATTTCCCCAATCTTTTATCAAAACATTATCTCCAACTATTTCACCTTTTTCGCTTTTCACTTTTTCATTCTTAAAGTCTTTCAAAAAACTTTTCCATTTACTTTCAGCATCATCTTTGTTTATTTCATAAATAGATGTTGTGTAAGCATTATGACTTCCATTTGAAAATTTTTCAGAGCCATCTTTCACTGAAATTTTTTGTGCATTAGCAACTAATATGATTAATAATGCACTGAGTGTTAACGTAATATTTTTCATAGTTTATTGAATTAATGACTCTTAAATTTACGAAAAATAACGAGCTAAAAACCTCAACATATGTTAATCTTTGTCAACATCTGTAACACCTCCCGATACTATAAACTTCATAGCTTCAGAACCATCAGCGTTAAGCGGACTAACAAATTCCTTAGGAACAATTATTAATTTGCCAGAAAGAGAATAAGATAAAGGTAAGTAAACCGCTATTTTATCTTTAATATCCCATTCACTCAAATCATCTTGAGTAATAAACCCAATTTCTTGAATATTAACTAGTGGATTTGTTAAAACTAAAACTGGTTTTGTAAACCTTTTTTTATTTCCCATAAAAGCATTCATAAAATCTTTTATTGGCGAATAAATATGCTTAATTAAAGGCATATGCTCCAGTTTTTCTTCTAAAAAGGAAAATAATTGTTTAAATACAAAAGATGAAGCTAATAAACCAAGTAGAATAATAAATGCTATTAATATGGCAACAGAAATTAAGGTATTTAAAACCGAACTGCTTGTAAATCCTGCAAAAGAAAACAAACTTTCAAAAAATTGAAATAGTTTAAAAAATAGCAAAACAGTAATTCCAATAGGAATAAAAACAAGTAAGCCTTGAAAAAAATATTTTAAAATATTTGTCATATTAAATCCAGTTAATGCCTTTTTTTAATTTATTTAAAGTTAGTTCTTCTTCCGAATTTTGTTGAGTTTTAAAATCATAAACCCAACTCGCATTTGTTGGTAAACTCATTAATATCGATTCAATACGGCCATTAGTTTCTAAACCAAAACGAGTTCCTTTATCGTAAACTAAATTAAACTCAACATATCGCCCGCGTCTAATCAATTGCCATTGTTTATTTTCGGGCGTAAAGGGTTTATTTTTATTTCTATTAATTAATTCAACATAAGTTGGCGCAAATATTTTTCCAACGTCTTGCCAAAATGCAAAATTTTGTTCGAAGTTAAAATCTTCGGTTGTATTTAAACGATCAAAAAAAATACCTCCAATTCCACGTGTTTCATTTCGGTGATTAATATAAAAATAATCATCGGCCCAGGTTTTAAATTTGGAATAATAGGTTTGGTTATGTTTATCACATACTGTTTTTAAGTGTTGATGAAAATATTGAGCGTCTGCATCAAAGATATAATGTGGCGTTAAATCTATTCCACCACCTAACCATTTGGTACCGTTACTCATTTCAAAATAACGAATATTCATGTGAATAATAGGAACCATTGGGTTTTGAGGATGAATCACTATTGATACGCCTGTTGCAAAAAAAGTATCTTCAGTTGCCACTATGTTGTTAGTTGAATTACTATGCGCATGTTCTTTTAATAAAAAATCGGGCACTTTACCATGAACTGCAGAAAACATTACTCCACCTTTTTCAATCACATTTCCATTTTCAATCACGCATGAAATTCCGCCTCCACCCTCTTCTCTTTTCCAGATATCTTGTTTAAATATTGCCTTTCCATCTGCTTCCTCTAAAGCGAAACATATTTCAGATTGTAATTTTTTTAGCCATTCCGAAATATTAGTTTGATTTATTACCATCCTAATTTTTGTAATTTATAATTTGAATATTTATAAATTGAAATTGCTCTATTTTCGAAGCCAGTTGATGTATCTGGGCGAAAAAATTTGAAACCACTAGCAACTCCGCAATAATTAAATTTATCTAAATAAATAAACATATCAGGCCCTTGCAATTTTAAATTTGACAAATAATACGAAGCAATATCAAAGCCTTCAAAATAATATTCACTCGGATTACTAAAATAAAATTGTTGATACTGTTTAACTAAATCTATGGTTCCAGGTTGACTGTAATCGGTATGATTTGCTGTTGCAAAATGAAAATTTAAATCATTTAAATAACCTTGATCAAGGTTATCAATTGCTGTTATGCTTTCAAAGCCCAAAAGCACAAAATCCTTTTTGTTAGAATAAACGGCTAATTGCGTAATAAAATCTTGTAAATAAACAGGGCTATTTGTAAGTAGCACCACTACATTTTTTTTACCAGAAATATACTTTGCTTTTACACCCGCTAAACCTTTAACCTCAACAATGCTATCTTTAATAGTTTTACCAAGTTTTATTAAATCTTCAATATATCTTTTTTTAAATGCCTTTACATATACTTGATCTTTTTGTGTAGAATTTACAATAATTATATTCCCTCCTTCGTATAAAGAATCGGCACTAAAATCTGCCAAACTTTCTATTAATGTAAATTGAGATGGATTAACCTTACTAACTAACGGATTGTTATATAATATTTTACTTTGCTGAGTAATTGGTGCAACACAAGGTATTTGAAGGGCTTTTGCATAATTTGTTACTTGCTTAAAAACATTAGCATATAAAGGCCCGAAAACAATATCTAGTTTTATAAACTCTGCTGTTTTACATAATGCTTCAACTTTAGCAGAATCATTTTCTTGAATATCAAACAATGAAATAGTTACATCAAAGTCTTTTGAAATTAAAGAATCAACAGCTTTTTTAAATCCAAAATAAAAATCTAAAGCTACGTTTTGTGCATTTGGAAATGACGATTTTGCTCTCAACAAATCTTCTATAATGAGTTGTTCACTTTCTGTTAATTTAAATGGTAAAAATAAACCAACATTATAATTACTTTTTTTTGGTTTATGAAACGATAACGTATCTTTAATAACTACTAATGGCGGCGAATCTATATCCATGTGCAAAACAACAGCATCTTTATTATTCTCAATTTTTAATATTTGACCTTGCTTAATTCCATCTTTAACTTCTGGATTCAACTTAGTGATTTCATCAATTGAAATATTTAATTTTTTAGAAATCCCATAAAGTGTTTCTCCAGCCAAAACAGTGTAAGTAACAGTTGATTTTATTGGAATAACGGTATTTGGTAAAACAACTGCTTGAGAATTTCCAATATTCTTTTTTGAAGATTTTTCAGCAACAATTAAATACTCACCTTCCTTTAAACCTTTATTTAATAAAGGATTGAAACTTATTAATTTTTTTTCGTCAATATTGTATTTTTTACAAATACCAAAAACCGTTTCACTTTTTTGTACTTTATGATATACATATTTATTGGTGTCAATAGCAACAACTTGCTTTGGCAACAAACTCTCAAATGGAATTTTTAATTCTTGTCCATTTTTTATACCTTCAATTGCTTCATCATTTTCTACTAAAACAGAATTAATATCAATATTATATATTTTAGCAATGGCGTATAAACTTTGCCCTTTCTCAACTTTATGTATATAATATTTTTTACCATTAATGGTTTTTATATCCGTTGATTTTGTTTGCGCCCTTAAAATAAAAGTTGCAAAACAAAGTATAAAGATGATGTATGTTGTTTTTAATTTATTCATTAATTTAAATAATTCAAAAATTACGTTTATTCCCATTCAATAGTAGCAGGCGGTTTAGAGCTTATATCATAAACTACTCTATTTACACCTTTTACTTTATTTATAATTTCGTTCGATATTTTTGCTAAAAACTCATAGGGTAAATGACACCAATCTGCAGTCATACCATCTGTTGAAGAAACAGCTCGCAATGCAACTACTTTTTCGTAAGTACGCTCATCGCCCATTACACCAACACTTTGTATTGGTAATAATATAGCGCCAGCTTGCCAAACAGAATCATATAAACCAGCAGATTTTAAACCATCAATAAAAATGGCATCTACTTCTTGTAATAACTGAACTTTTTCAGCCGTGATATCTCCTAAAATTCGAATCGCTAATCCTGGGCCAGGAAAAGGATGACGGCCTATTAAACCTTTATCTATTCCTAATGCCGTTCCAACTCTTCGCACTTCATCTTTAAACAAACTACGTAATGGTTCAACTACTTGCAATTTCATATAATCAGGCAAACCACCAACATTATGATGAGATTTAATGGTAGCAGACGGTCCGTTTACCGAAAGACTTTCAATCACATCAGGATAAATAGTGCCTTGTCCTAACCATTTTGCATCGGTAATTAATTTCGATTCTTCATCAAACACATCAATAAACGACTTACCAATGGCTTTACGTTTGGCTTCAGGATCAGAAATATTTTTTAAAGCATCATAAAATAAATGCTTTGCATTTACTCCTTTTACGTTTAAGCCCATTCCTTTGTATGAATCTAATACGTTTTCAAATTCATCTTTACGTAATAAACCGTTATCTACAAAAATACAATGTAAATTTGCACCAATTGCTTTATGCAATAAAACAGCAGCAACACTGCTATCTACACCACCCGATAATCCTAAAACAACTTTATCGTTTCCTAATTTGTGTTTTAACTCGGCAACAGTTGTGTCAATAAATGAACTTGATGTCCAATTACCTTCGCAGCCACAAATACCTTTTACAAAATTTTGTAATAAAGTTGCACCTTCTGTTGAATGAAATACTTCAGGGTGAAATTGAATTCCCCAGGTTTGCTCATTATTAATTGCAAAACCTGCAACTTTCACATCATGTGTACTTGCAATAATATTATAATTTTCAGGAACTTTTAAAATAGTATCAGCATGGCTCATCCAAACCTGACTTTCGTTACTAATATCTTTAAATAAAGGATTATTATCTTCTACAAAACTTAGATTTGCTCTTCCGTATTCTCGAGAATTAGATTTACCAACTTCTCCACCATAAAAGTGAGCTAATAATTGAGCTCCATAACAAATACCCAATAAAGGCAATTTACCTTTTATGCCATCGAGATTTGGATTTAGTGGATTTTCTTGTCTCACACTGTGCGGACTACCAGATAAAATAACACCTTTTATATCAGCTGTTATTTCAGGTATTTTATTAAATGGATGTATTTCGCAATACACATTCATTTCTCTTAACCTACGAGCTATGAGTTGAGTAAATTGAGATCCGAAATCTAAAATTAAAATTTGTTCTTGCATAAGTATAAATACGTAATAGCTAACAAAGATAGCTTTTTGTTTGGGATTGAATATAAAAGGAAGGGAATAAAATGAACTGAAATTACATTAAATGCTTTTTTGGAGTTATTCGTCATTTTTTAATCAAGATTTTTATCATGACACTTACAATTCTATAATATTTTTCGAAAATTTGTTGTCGAAAAAACTATATTTTTCTGAAACTCTATAGGATAAAAACAATATAAAATTGTATTAATGGAAACGACTAATTTATAGTGAATTTCATGATTTTTAATTATATTTGATAGACTAACAAAAATATTTTATGAAAGGATTTGTAATTATACTAACCATTTTAACTGTTTCTTTTTTAGGATGCATAAAAAAACCTGTTCCTGCTAAAATAACCTATCAAGGTCATATTTATGATTCAATTGGGGGAAGTCCCTCACAAGGAATAATTATTAGTTTATCTTCCTGTAATTCTCAAACTGGCAAGTATTATTGTGAAACTTATGAGGTTGGAAGAGCGACAACGGACATCAGCGGCTATTTTAAAATTGAAGGAAATAAGCCACCAACAACAAATTATTTTGCTTTTTACAAAAACATCTATTTGGCACAAATTAATTTAACTGATGAAAAATACACAAAACTTTATTTAAAAAAGTAAATTAATCCTTACTCTTCATAAACTTTATAAGTGCATAAATGCCTAAACCAAAAATACAGGCAATAAATAAAACAATCACATAATCACTTATGGCAAGGTCAGTTTTCATTAGGCAACTAATAATTGATTTTTAACAGCAAACATAACAATACCTGCTGTGTTTTGAATGTTTAATTTAGTCATCACATTTTTACGATGCGTGTTAACCGTATGCGTACTAAGTTCTAATTTATCAGCAATCAATTTATTTGATAATCCTTCAGCAATTAAACGTACAACGTCTAATTCACGATCGGTAATACCAATGCCAACACAAGAAACTTTTTCAATTGGTCTTGCGTTTTCTGTTTCTAATTGCGTTAAATAATGAGCAACTTGTCCGCATAAAAAACGCTCTCCATTATATGTAGCATGTAAAGCTTCAATTATTTCGTCTTTATCACACTCCTTTAATAAGTAACTTCTTACACCTGCATTTAAAACCGCTTGCATTTCTGCTCTAGGTAAAAAATCAGTAATTGCTAATATTTGGAGCTTTTTAAACGATTTAAGAATCGTTGAAATTTGTTTGATTGAAAATTGAAGAGATTGAAAATCTAGAACTAAAATTTTTGGCTTATTTTTCTTTATTGCAGCAACTAAATGGTCAAAATTATCTTCATCAGTGTATTCAACTTCAAAATTTGCAGACTCACTCAACAAGGTAAACAGACCTAAACGGCTTAAATAATTTTTATCCGCTATTAAAACTGAAATCATTTAGTTATTTCTTATTTAGATTAATTTTAAACAAAGATACGTTTCCAATTCAAACTTCAAAATAATAATCAAAAATAAATAATAACAACCTTTATTTAGTAACTTTAAACTCATTGTTTTTTATGACTCCATTTTTAAAATTAGTTGCAGAATATATTCACGAAAACCACCAAACGGAAACTGATTCGCTATGTATCATTTTACCTAACAAACGTGGTGCACTTTATTTGAAACAGCATTTAGCTTCTGTTTTCAAAAAAACTATTTGGCTACCAACAATTATTAGTGCCGAAGATTTAGTTTCTCAATTATCAGGTTTAGAACAAGCCGATAGCGTGGATTTAATTTGTGATTTATATGTTGCTTATTGCTCCGTATTAAAAGATAAAGCTGAACCCTTTGATGCATTTGCTAAATGGGGAAACTTAATGTTACAGGATTTTAATGAAGCGGATCGCTATTTGGTTGACACAAATGCCTTATACCAAAATTTAAAAGAAATAAAAGAGATTGAAAATTGGAGTTTAAGTGCTAATGAATTAACACCCACGCAAAAAGATTATATTAATTTTATGCAACAAATGGGTTTGATTTATAATGAATTTACCAAAAATTTACTACAAAAAAAACAAGGTTATCAAGGTTTGATGTACCGAAAGGCTCATGAAAACTTTAAATCCAGTGATTCAATTAATAAGTATTCTCATATAATTATTACTGGTTTCAATGCTTTAAACAAAGTTGAAACCATTATTTTTTCAGAATTAGTAAAAAGTAAAAAAGCGAGTATTTTATACGATATCGATACGTACTATTTTGAAAACAAAGAATACGAGGCTGGTTTGTTTTTACGTAAAAACTTTACAAACACTTGGCTTCAATCCAAAAGTTTTGTAGCCGATAACTTTAAAGACATTAACAAAAAAATTGATATTGTTGCTGTACCTCACAAAATTGGTCAGGCACAAGTTGTGGCAAACCAATTAAGCAAATGGATAACAGAAGGTAAATCATTAACAAAAACTGCTGTCATATTAGCAGACGAAAGTTTACTTTTTCCAATTATTAATCAGTTACCAGAGGAAATTGAACACGTTAATATTACAATGGAATATCCATTGCGCTTTACTCCTATTTATGATTTAACTGACAATTTAATTTCAATTCACCATTCTGTTTCTAAAAATAATAGCAGTAGTTTTTATTATGTTGATATATTCAAAATATTTCAAAACTCGTTATTTGTAAAATATTATAACAGTTTTAATCCTTCTACCAATCTGCAAACTGTTATTCAAAAAATAATAGATAAAAACTACGTATGGCTAAATATCAACACGTTAGAAGATTTATTTGAATCTAATTTCGTAAATATTAAACCATTATTTATAAATTGGAAATCATCAATTAATGGTGTTGAAGCCATCTCGCAAATTCTTTCATTTTTTAATGAAACAGAAAATGCGCGACTTAAATTAACGGCAATCGATCAAGAATATTTACATGTATTCACAAAATACTTTAACCGATTGCAAAGTTTGGTAAATACGCACACCTATTTAAATTCATTACTAACGCTCAAAAGCTTATTTAAACAAATTATTGGAGCCGCCACTGTTCCATTTATTGGTGAACCATTAAAAGGTTTGCAAATAATGGGAGTTTTAGAAACCAGAACACTCGATTTCGAAAACATCATTTTATTAGGCATTAACGAAGGAGTTTTACCTTCAGGTAAATCCGTTAACTCATTTATTCCTAACGACTTAAAGCGTTATTTTGAAATGCCATTATATGGTGATAAAGATGCAGTTTACGCCTATCACTTTTACCGAATTTTGCAAAAAGCAAGTTCAGTTTTAATTACTTATAATACCGAACAAAGTTTATTAGGTTCTGGAGAAAAAAGCAGATTCATAACTCAACTTCAATTCGAATTAGAAAAGTATAACCCTAATCATATTATAACGGAAAAAATGTTGAGTGGTGATAAACTACCCGCAAGCATTACCAATGAAATTTCAATTTCAAAAACACCATCAAACTTAGATTTGATTGTAAAAAAATTGACCACCAATGATACTTATAATGGATTAAGTCCTTCTGCCTTAATTACCTATAAAGATTGCTCCTTACGATTCTTTTTTAGATATGGCGCGGGAATTAAAGAAACATCGGATGTTGAAGAGAATGCAGAAGCAAACACACAAGGCTCAATTTTACACGAAAGTTTGGAAATGCTATTTACACCATATATTGGTAAAGTTTTAAAAGTAGAAGATATCACTCAATGCAAATCAAAAAGTGAAGAAACCGTCAACACTGTTTTTCAAAATTATTTTAGCCAAAAGGAAAGTAGTTTTGGTAAAAATTTCTTGCAAAAAAAAGTAGTTAACGAATACATTAAAAAGCTGTTAAACAACGACTTAAATCTAATTATACAAAGTAAACCAGCAAATGAATTATTGAGTATAATAAATTTAGAAGTGCTGCTTCAAACAAGTGTAATGGTTAAAGTAAATGGAAAAGATACACCTATTTATATAAAAGGATCGGCAGATAGAATTGATAAATTAGGAAGTACCATTCGAGTGATTGATTATAAATCTTCCATTAAAACATCAGATAAATTTACGTTCGTTGATTTCGAGAAATTGTTTACCGATAGTAATTATAATAAAATGCTTCAATTGTTTATTTATGCTTGGTTGGTTGTAAAAAACAATATGGCAAAGCCTGAGGATTTATTACCATGTATTATTCCTTTTAAAAAGTTTGAAGAAAAGCCACGCTTCATTACAGAAAATTCTAAAGTTAAAGCACCTTTATTATTTACTCATGAATTATTACAGGAATTTGAAGCTTGCTTAATTACTGAAATTGAAACGATTCTTAATCCTGCCATCAACTTTACCCAAACTGAGGATATTAAAAAGTGCGAGTACTGTGCTTACGCCAGTATTTGTAACATTAACTAATTCAAATTTCTTCCATATCTATTTTTGCATCTTATTTAATACAGAACTTTTTAAACATTTCTATAGGCAAAACTCCCATATTAAATTGATTGTAATTAGGTTTTTTACTTTATCTTTATAGTTTAACTAAACAAAACAATTAATGAAAAAAGCATTTGTATTTCCCGGACAAGGTTCTCAGTTTTCGGGTATGGGGAAAGAGTTATACGAAACCTCTGATTTAGCAAAAAAATTATTTAATCAAGCCAACGATATTTTAGGTTTCAACATTACCGACATTATGTTTTCGGGAACAGATGAAGCCTTAAAACAAACTAACGTTACTCAACCCGCCGTATTTTTGCATTCAGTTGTTTTAGCCTTATCATTAGGCGAAACCTTTATTCCTGATATGGTAGCAGGCCATTCGTTAGGCGAGTTTTCAGCTTTGGTGGCCAACAAAACCTTAAGTTTTGAAAGTGCTTTAACTTTAGTTTCAAAAAGAGCACAAGCCATGCAAAAAGCCTGTGAAATAAACCCATCAACTATGGCGGCCGTATTAAATTTAGACGATGCCATAATTGAATCTATTTGCAAAGAAATTACCGAATCAGGACATATTGTTGTTCCTGCAAATTATAATTGCCCTGGTCAGTTAGTAATTTCAGGATCAATTGAAGGTATTAATATTGCTTGTGAGCGCATGAAAGCTGCAGGTGCCAAACGTGCTTTGGTATTACCTGTTGGTGGCGCATTCCACTCTCCATTAATGGAACCTGCTCGTGTTGAATTAGAAGCGGCTATAAATAATACCACTTTCAACAATCCAATTTGTCCGGTTTACCAAAATGTAACGGCGAGTGCAGTTTCTAATGCTGATGATATTAAAAAGAATTTAATATTACAATTAACGGCTCCCGTAAAATGGACACAAACCGTTACTCAAATGATTGCTGATGGTGCAACTCACTTTACAGAAGTTGGCCCAGGAAAAGTATTGCAAGGTCTTGTTAAAAAAGTTAATCCATTAATAGAAACCATAAGCGCATAGTATGATAAAAAAAATTATTTTTAGTTTTACACTTGTTTACCTATCTTTTAACTTAAACGCACAGTTTTTTAGAGGGGTTGGTATTTTTGTTGGTGCAACAATGTCAAGCCATCGATATGTAAACCGATTGCCAGTTGACAGTACTTTTTTCACACACACACAACCTGCGCCATCACATCGCTCAGCAGAATATTTTAGTTGGAGTGTTGGTATTTTAGGTGAATTTCTAAAATATAATAATTTTAGATGGCAAACTGAATTAGAGTTTTGTAATAAAGGAGCTGTTGAAAGACCACTTATTTATCCTTGGCCAATTGTTAGAGGAAATAAAACGGCAAATACCTTTGGCAATATTCAATGGAATAATTATGCTAGAATATTTTTCACTGAAGGTTATAGAGGTACCCCTTATATTATGCTTGGCGGGCGCATCGAATACAATTTACTCAGAACAATTTCTGCCTATCCAACAGTGATGGCGGCTGTACCTAAAATAACAGTAACACCAGATGTAGCTGTAGGTTATGAATTTTTGACTTACAGTAAATTTAAACCATTTGTTGAATTACATTATAATCCAGACGCAATAAAAATACATGTAGGTGATGTTACAGAATGGGGAAGAACATTTGAATTAAGATTTGGCGTTATTTATCGTCCAAAAAAAGCGATAGATGATTGCAATGCGCCACGCTATCATGGAAGTAATTATTAATTTTTTAGTTGAATAAATTATGGTAATGTCTAAAGATGTTTTGTTTTCTCTTACTAAAGGTGGTTATGCTCCACAAGAGGAAATGTTGGAAGTAGCTCGAAAAAAAGGAAAGCTATATATAGGTATTCCAAAGGAAATGGCATTTCAGGAAAACCGTGTTCCCTTGGTTCCGGATGCTGTGGCTTTGTTAGTTAATAATGGACATCGCATACTTATTGAAACTGGTGCTGGAAAAGCAGCACATTTTGAAGACACCGATTATAGTGAAGCAGGAGCTGAAATTGTTTATTCGGCTAAAGAAGTTTACAAAGCTGATATCATTTTAAAAATTGCCCCTCCTACTCTTGATGAAATTGAATGTATGCAAACGAAGCAAACCTTATTTTCATCTCTTCAATTAACGGTTCAGCCAGAAGATTTTTTAAAAAAATTAGTTGCTAAAAAATTAAACTGTGTTGCTTACGATATGATTACGGATGATGCTGGTATTTTTCCGGTTATCAGAGCTATGGGAGAAATTGCAGGTGGAACATCCATACTAGTAGCTGCCGAATTATTAAGCAATGCTAATAATGGTGTTGGTTCTATATTAGGCGGTATTAGTGGTATTTCGCCTACCGAAGTCGTTATTATTGGAGCAGGAACTGTTGGAGAATTTGCTGCACGTGCAGCCTTAGGTTTAGGTGCAACCGTTAAAGTATTTGATAATTCAACCTCGCGTTTACGTCGTTTACAAAGTCAATTAGGAACTCGTATTTTCACTTCAGTTATAGTACCTAAGGTTTTAGAAAAACATTTAAAAACAGCGGATGTTGTTATTGGTGCGTTAAGAGCTACAAAAGGAAGAACACCTTGTATCGTTTCTGAAACAATGGTTTCTGAAATGAAAACAGGTTCGGTTATTATTGATGTGAGTATTGACCAAGGCGGTGTTTTTGAAACATCAGAAGTAACCAACCATACCAAACCTGTATTTAGAAAACATGGAGTCATCCATTATTGTGTTCCAAATATTCCTTCGCGTGTGGCTCGAACTGCCTCTTATGCATTCAGTAATATTTTCCAACAAATATTAATAACCATGGGTGATGAAGGTGGTTTTGACAGCTTAGTAAGAAAAGATGCCGGCGTTAGAAACGGTGTTTATGTTTATAATGGTATATTAACAAATCAATATTTAGGAGAAACATTTAACCTTCCATTTAAAGACATTAACTTATTAATGGCAGCCATGTAATGCTTCATCCAAACACAAATTTTAAAAAATAGTAATTTCTTTATATGAACTTTTGGCAACGCTTTCGTTTTTTCTTAGTTGGATTTATTCCAGGTTGTATTATTTTAATTTTCATTATTAATAAAAAAGGATGTACAAGTCCTAACGAATTAAAAATGCAGGAACTTCAGTTTCAAACCATGCAATTAGGTCCAAAAGCACTTTGTAAAATAAACTGTTTAAAACAAACCGAATCTTTATTCAGACTCAACTTAAAGAAATTTGAAGTTGATTATAGTTTAAGTGATGTGCATAAAGAACCTTACGGAACCTATTATTTAAAAGCGATCGATAAAAAAGATGCGTTATATGAAATGATAGTTGATGATAAAGACACGATTACATTTATTAATGATATTAAATTAGTAAGTCCTTCAATCATTTGTAATTGCGATTCGGTAAATTAAAATGGAACAATTAAAAACAGATTTATCTAAATACAATAACGACTGGTATAAACGCGGTGGATCTACGTTTAAACAAGTTTGTTGGTACATTGTAAACTATGTATTTGTAAATTCAGCCTATCCAAACAGTGCATTTAAAGTTTTTTTATTGAGATTGTTTGGCGCTAAAATTGGAAAAAACGTAACCATAAAGCCAAGTGTTCATATTAAATTCCCCTGGAATTTACGAATAGGAAACAATGTATGGATTGGCGAAAAAGTTTGGATTGATAATTTAGGATTAGTTGTATTGCACGATAACTCATGTGTTTCGCAAGGTGCGATGTTATTATGTGGCAATCACCATTACAAAAAAGTAGCTTTTGATTTAATAGTTGGTAACATTACTGTTGAAGAAGGCGCTTGGGTTGGTGCTAAATGTGTGGTTTGCCCTGGTGTAAAAATTGGAAGCCATTCTGTTTTAACAGTTAGCAGTGTTGCGGTTTCTCGTCTTGAACCTTGGGGAATTTACCAAGGAAATCCTGCAGTAAAAATTAAGGAACGCGTTATTAAAGGATAAGGTGTTTTTGATAGTATCAAATGATTCTATAATAAATCCGTTTTTAAAACTGACTTTAATCCTCTTCTTTACAATGCTTATATATTATTAGAAATTAAAAAAAGTCGCCCCCATTTAATTAAAAAACTAAATTTTATGGGGGCGACTTTATATTAAACCCAAACTTCTATAATTGACGCAATTAATAAAGTAATACCACCTTTTAAACAAATGTATTTGTCGGTAACAGCAAAAATAACTGATTCGATATAACCATCACCTTCAATTGCATGAAAAGCGATTTGTGATTTTTGCCTTTCGAGGTTACCGAGAATCATTCCATTAATTAATTTCTGTTTTCTTTCGATTATTTGCGTCTCATTTTGAAGCACATCGTTTGAGAGAAAGTGCATTTTAACAACTTCTTCTCCTTCTATTCTTTTTAAATTCATAGTTTCTATATTTTAAAATGTTAATTAGTTTGAATGGTGATCAATCAAATAATTTCACAATCTTAAAACACAGATTTTATTAAGTAAGAATCGGCAATTACCTTTTTGCCAATTGGCTGATTTTAAATAATCAGATTTAAGCGGTATTGCTATATTTTGATTTAATACTATAAATAGTGAGCATTCATTTACTCTTATTTTTAAGGAATCTAAAAAATCAACCTCGTCTTCTAAAACATCAAGCATTATGCTATCAGCTATCACAAAATGTAAAGTTATATGACTGTTGTTAAATCCAACCAAAGCTTTAGAGTTTGGCTCAAGCGTATTTTTATTTACAGTCCCAAATAAAAAATTTGAAGAGATAATAAATAATATGAATACAACTAACTTCATTACAATAAAATTAATATGAAAATTGAATTAATTTTGCTAAAAATTGTTATAAATTTATTTTTATTAAACCACTTTTTCCAAGGAAGCCAAATACAAATTATAAGAATTGGTCCAAACAGTAATGCCAATTTACTTTCATGACACGGTTGATGTTATCACCAACCGAATTACATAACTCAATTAATTTTACTTCCAAAACAATGAGTGCAAACAAAGCGTCATATATTGATAGCGGAAGGTTTATTTATTTCTGGCGAAAACACATGCAATGGCAGGATTCATATTTTAGGCTAAATTGTACATGTTAGAAATGTAGGACGTCTCCTGGTTTTGATTCCTTAATTCTAAGAATAATCTCTTCGCCATGTCCTATTGAATTACATTGAACTATTATTTTATTAGGTGCGTTTTTTATATCATTTATTACAGCATAGTTTCCTGCCATCATAATTTTTACTTTAAGAGTTCCAATAATTTTAGGTCTAACAAGTTTCATAAATATAATTGCTTAGTTAATTATTATAAATCCTTTTTTTTTATTCAGTTATAGTTTTGATAATAAGTTAAATCTTTATTTTTTAGATTAGTCACGGACAAAAGTCCGCTACAAAGGGTGCGTCATTGTTTTACAAAGTTTGAGAATAAACAAATATTTGTCCCAATAAGTTGCAATAAAAAACCGATGAGAATTAATGTGAGACCAAAGTAAGCTCTCCTTTTAATTTTGTCATTTGTATTGATTCGAATCTTCTCCTCAGCTGCATCCTCTTCAAGTAAAAGTCCTCCGCCATTTTCCTTTAACATACTTGGAAGCCCATATTTAAATAGAAGTAAAACTCCAATGATGTCAGCAATAAGACCAATAGATGATATTAAATTCATAGCATTTTAATTTTTATTTATAATCCTTTTTCAAATTAATTTTCTCTACCGAATGCATAAATGGGATTTAGATAATGTTATGCTTAGTTTTTATTCCATTCCACATCTAATACATCTCTTAATCTATTCAAGCTTGCTCTAGATAAAAATCTAAATGCAAGTTCAATAAATATATACCTAATCATTAAAATTTGGCCAATTACAACCAAAATTAAAATAGGTGAAAATTCTTCAATTTTTGTAACAGTCATTACAATAAATCCTATTAGTGGCAAAAATGCAATAATACTTAACAAAACTCTATAAGCTTTATGTATTTCAACTTTTACAATACCTTCGTTTGCATTAATACTTCCTGTCAAAACACAAAATTCACCTTTCCCTAGTGTCGATGAAATAAGTTTAAACTTGTTCCCTTCAATAATACCACGGAATGATTTGTCTGTTTTTTGGGATGTCAGGTTTTCAGATTTTTCAGTTCTTCTATTTAGTCTATTTAATGTCTCAGCTTGGTCAGTGACAAGTTTGAATTTGAGTTCTTTTGTTGGAAATAGATTCATCATAAAATTAGGCATAACTTTTTTCGGCTATAAGTTGTGTGAATTTGAAACACTGTATACCCAAATGTTTGTTTAAAGATAAATGTTTATTGGACATTTGCAAAGAACAAATAAATTTCTTTCGAGGTAAAAACGCTTTTGCAAAAGCTTTTGTGCCTGCAAGGCTGCAACAAACCGTGTGTTATAGCCTGTTGTTTTCTTATGAATTTCGGTGTCCGTCTGCCAAACATGGTTCTGCGTATCCAATGATTTCTAACTTTTCAAGTTCATCTAATTTTAGTTTTACGTCTTTGTAATTTAGGGCTACAGGAACTTCCATTGAGAAATAGTGATCTTTAAATCTCTCAGTTATACAGCCTAGGTCAATAAATAATTGTCGAATCTCATTTATGTCTCTGCTGTTGTCCATTATTACAACTTGTACTGTTGAATTACCCGAATATTTAACTGTTTCTCTAAATGTCAGCATTTCCTCATCCTTGTCATATTCAGCAAACACAATGTCGTCGGAAGCTAATAAAGGAACATAAAAGGGAATGTTGTCTATTTTGTATAAACCATTTTCTTTGTCTACAATTGTCGCCCACATTGTTTCTACAGTTTCCTCCTCTAATACGTCGCTGTAAAAACGAAATAATATTTTCACGTAATTATTGTCTGTATTTGTCATTTTACAATTGGCTATAACTTCCATGTAGGAAACTATTTTTACAGCATATATGGTATTTTCAACAATATTCCGCTAGGGTTTACCTCACTAATGGTATTTCCTAGAATTCTCATTTTAATAAATAATAAAACCTGTCAGATTTTATCAAAACATAAAAACTGACAGGCATTTTAATTCTCTAAAAGAAATCAAAAAAGAACATCACAGCCGCTTGGTTTTTATTTACACCACTTGCTGAACCTACAATGCTTCCATTTTTTCTGATATCACCATTGCTTTCAATTTTACCAACTATGCTTCCGTTTAAACGAACATCGCCATTCGATTCTACTTTACCAACAATAGATCCGTTTTTACGAATATCTCCGCTTGATTCAATTTTTCCTTTTATACTTCCATTCACACGAATATCTCCATTCGATTCAAATTTACCTTTAATACTTCCATTGATGCGAACATCTCCGTTCGATTCAATTTTACCGTAAGAAGAACCATTTTTTCTTAAATCTTGCGCAGTTGCTGAGTTTATAAATAAACACACTGCCGAAGCCAATACTAATTGTTTTAATTTCATGTTTTTAGGTTTTAATAGTTTTATTAAATGTAAGGTTCTAAAGTGTCATTCACTATTTATTATTCAAATAATAATCGGTTGCTTTTCGCACACTTCCGTATTTAAGTAATAATTCCTTGGCTAATTCATAATCTTCGAGGCTAGTGTTTTTCATAACCATACGCGTGCCTCTGTCCACTAATTTATTATTACTTAAAGCCATGTCCACCATTTTATTGCCTTTCACTCTTCCTAATTTAATCATCACCGAAGTTGAAATCATATTAAGCACCAACTTCTGAGCCGTACCTGATTTCATACGTGTTGAACCGGTCACAAATTCGGGCCCAACTACCACTTCAATTGGAAATTTAGAAACCTCAGCAACCGTTGAACCTATATTGCAAACAATACAACCTGTTGAAATATGGTTTTTATTACAGGTTTCTAACGCACCAATTACATAAGGTGTTGTACCAGAAGCGGCAATACCAACAACCACATCATTTTCAGTAATATGATAGGCTTGTAAATCTTCCCAACCTTGGTTTACATCATCTTCGGCAAATTCTACCGCCTTGCGTATAGCGGTGTCGCCTCCGGCTATTAAGCCAACAACTATCCCCTGCTCTATTCCGTATGTTGGCGGACATTCGCTTGCGTCCAATATACCTAATCGTCCGCTTGTGCCTGCTCCCATATAAAATAAGCGTCCGCCCTTTTGCATATTTTCAACAATGCATTCAACTAATTTTTCAATTTGAGGAATGGCTTTATTAACAGCTAATGGCACAGTTTGGTCTTCTGCATTCATATTTTGCAAAAGATCATGAATGCTCATGGTTTCGAGGTTATTGTAATTAGAATCCGACTCCGTTGTTTTTTGTATCATAGTTGTATTAGAAAAAAATTAGTTAAATCGTTTCATTGGAAAATATTCTGTTTGCTCTTTACCTTTTAGGATTCCTGATATTTTGGCAACTATCGAATCTTGAGTAATTTTAGTATAAGTTATTTTTGATGGAAAATCATGGCTTGGATTTTCAAATACTAATTGGTTTGAAGTCATGCTTGTCATTTCAAAAGAAACGGGTTGTTCGTTGTTTTGATTTTTAACTGAAACACTATAATTCCACTTTTTATTTTTTTGCTCCAAACTAATCGTCTCATTAAATACGGTATCTGTTTTTACAATCACATAACTGACTCCCAAATAATTAGAATCATTCATTTGCTTCCATATTTCTGTTAAATCACCATCAGTTGTTTTAGACTTCCAAATACCTAAAAACCAGTTTGCTTGCTCAATAGCCGAAGCATCATTATTTTTAATCATCGTTTCTTTATTTGAATCAACTTGGTTGCCACAAGCAAATAAAACTATCGTTGTTACAGAAATTAATAAAGCCTTAACTAAGTTCATGTTTTTTACTCTACTATTAATTTTACAAATTCACTTTTTGCTTCTCCATATAAAACTAAATAATACAAGCCTTTCGTTAAATTATTTTCATTTTTATCGATTACAAAATCATGAATTCCCTTTGAATATGGTTTAGCTGTAACGAGTTCTTTAATTAGTTTGCCAGACGAATCAACTAACTGAGCCGTCACTTTTTGTTTTTTGGTTAAGTTAAACACAATTTTAGTTTGGCTCGAAAACGGATTTGGTTGAGGTGTAATAATTGAAATTGGAGATTTCTCAATATCATTCATACCAGTTAAAGTCAACGCATCCAAATTAGCTGTAAAAACAGAAAGTGCTCCTGAATTTAATTGCATCCAAATAGGTCTCACTTTATTATTGTATGCCGAAATACCAATATAATCGCCAAAAAACACACTGCTTGTTGGGTTAAAAGATGTTTGATTTATTTTATGATTTGTAAATGTATTTCCACCATCTTTCGAAATACCAACATACACATCAGTTAAATTACTACCCGTGTAATTTCTACGATCATAAAAAATAACATAGACATAACCAGTTGCTTGGTCAACTGTCATGCTACTCATAAATTGATTTTTACCTGGCATATCATTATTAACTCTTATTGGACTACTCCAAGTTGTTCCACCATCCGTTGATTTAATAATATAAACATCCACATCATTTATTCCATTGGTTTGGTCGCTGTAATTCACATATAAATTACCACGGTTTGGCCCTTGACTCAAATCACAATTTGTAAATGGTAAACCATTACAACGCATTAAACCACCAACATCATAAACCCAACCGCCAGCAATGGTTCCAATTAATTTTTCGGAAGGCATCCACGTTAATCCATTATCTAATGACTTTTGAAATCTTAAACCTTGTAAACTAGCCCAAACAACATAAACTTCTCCACTTGGCCCAATTGCAGGAACTGCGCCTTCAACCGTTGTATCATTATCCATACAATTTCCTCCATGATGATTAATACGCAAAGGTGTGCTCCAAGTTAAACCTGCATCAGTCGATTTTGAATACATCACATGCGAACTATCTGATGCTAACGAACTTTCATATTTGTCAAATTGTGTCCAAGTAATATGAATTGAATTATTAAACGGACTTACCACATACCATGGTTTATCTTGCACTTTTGATCCATTTTTTCCTGTAGCAGTGCATATTGGATAAGTTGCACCTGCATCCGTTGATTTTTGAATAACGATTCTATCAACCCAAGTTCCACCTGGCGTAATACTAGGATTTGGATTTGAAAGGTGCATATAAAAAGCTGAACCAAGCGTATCCCAAAATACAACTGGGTCGCCATAAACGCTAAATGCATTACAAGTTAATAAGGCTGTTTGCCAAGTTAAACCGCCATCGTTGCTTTTATAACGGTTATTAATATTTGCACCAGCAACAATTTGATTGGTGTTTTTTGGATTTATAGCAATCGTTACTTCTTCAGGATCGTTAATTGTACTAATCAATATATTTGAATATTGAGCTTTAACCGCTAAAACGGAAAAACATACTAAAATAAAAGTTAGTTTAAATGTTTTCATTTTTATATTGATTAAGATTGGTTAAATTGATATTGTATAAAATTAATAAATAATGCCACACCAAACAATCGAAGAATTTAAATCTTTATTCTATCATAAAGATTATTTTTCAGCTATATTAATAGAAATATCTACCATTTTTTAAACAAATTGGACAATTAGATCATTTGTTAAAATAATAACTCTCAATGTAAATTAAAGATTGCTATTAAAGAAAAACCTTTAAATTTACGGCATTGAAAACAAAATTATATATCCTTTTATTTTTGGGTTACTTTTCTCAAACAAGTTTTGGTCAATTAACTGCAAATGCTGGCCCTCCTATATTTTTATGCATTGGCACAACTACAAATTTAGGAAGTTCTACAACAGCTTCTGGCGGAACACCACCATATACTTACTTTTGGCAACCATCTACTTTTTTAAGTAGTACCAATAGTTCAAATCCATTAGCAATAAGTTGTAATGCTGATGTATTATATAAATTGATGGTATTTGACGCTGCTGGTGATACAGCAATCAGTTATACTAGTGTAAATATTAATAAAATATACACCTTTGGCGCAGGTATTGATACCGGTTATTGTTACGGCCAACAAGGAGGAATTACAATAGGAGCATCAAATAATAATAATGCATTTCATACGTTTAGTTGGACGCCTTCTGGAGGTTTAAACAATCCTTCATCTCCAAATCCAATTGCTTCTCCATCAACTACAACAATTTATTTGCTTACAGTTTCTGATGGCGTATGTCCAAATAATATAAGCCAAGTAACGGTAACTCCTTTTTTACCACCTTATGTTTATGCAGGATTAGATACAACGATTGATGAAGGGAAAACAATTTCCTTAAATGGAATTGGCTCTACAATATATTGGTGGCAACCAGACTATAATATAAAATACCAAAATACTCCAAATCCTGATGTTTGGCCTACAACAACAATAACCTATACTTTATATACTGAAAATCAACATAAGTGCTTATCTAGTGATACAATCAAAGTATCGGTGATCCGCGGAGATATTTTATTTTTTTACAGCGCTTTTACGCCAAACTATGATGGTGATAATGATTTCTTTTATATTGGAAACATAGATAAGTATCCTGATAATAAATTGAAAATATTTAACAGATATGGAAAAATCATATACAACGCCACTGGTTATACAAATAATTGGGATGCAAAATACCTCGGACAAGATGTGCCAACAGGCACTTATTTTTATATTTTAGACGATGGTAAAGAAAAAACTTACAATGGTACAGTTACTATTTTAAGATAAAATTATTTCGCTCCCTAATTAAACTAAATCAATTGAAAAAAATCAGTATTTACCTTATCTTGTTTTCAGGCGTTTGTGTTGCGCAAATTCCCTTTGGCTATTATAACCCTGCAATTGGTTTAACTGGAAATCCTTTAAAAATTGCATTGCACAATATCATAAAAGGCCATACTACTATTTCATATTCTGGTTTATGGACTGCTTTTAAAAAAACAGATATAAAATCAAATGGAAAAGTTTGGGATATGTATAGTAATGTTCCAAGTGGCATTCCCCCATATGAGTATACATTTGTTACCAATCAATGTGGAAGCTACGCTTTAGAAGGTGATTGTTATAACAGAGAGCACAGTTGGCCACAAAGTTGGTTTAACTCTGTTGCTGGGCCTGTTTCAGATTTATTTCATATTTACCCAACTGACGGAAAAGTTAATGGACAACGCAGTAATTATCCTTATGGAAATGTAACAACTGCAAGTTGGACTAGTCTTAATGGAGGGAAACTTGGACAATGCACAAATCCTGGTTACGGCTTAACCGTTTTTGAACCTATCGACGAATACAAAGGAGATTTAGCAAGAGGCTATTTTTATATGTGTACTCGTTATTATTCGGAAGATGGTGCATGGTCGTTTTCTGACGCAACCAATAAATCGGATATTTTACCATGGGAAATGAATGTGTTATTACAATGGAGTCATTTAGATCCAGTAAGCTTGAAAGAAAAGTCACGTAATGATTCTATCTATTACAAATTTCAAAATAATCGAAATCCATTTATTGATCACCCAGAATGGGCTGATAGTATTTGGACAATTAACACTTCAGTTTTTTTAAAGGAACTTGAATTTACTCATTCTTTTTCTGTTTTTCCAAATCCAGCTTTAGATGAATTTTACATCTTGAATAAAAGTAAAACTAGTTCACAAAATGTTACTCTAAAAATAAGTTCAATTACTGGTGAAATTATTGAAGAGCAAACTTTGATGATTTCTGAATCAACTCCAATCAACTGTTTTAATTGGGAAAAAGGAGTTTATTTTATAAATATCAGCAATAAAAATTCTATTTCTAATTTTAAGTTTATAAAACAGTAGTTTATTAATTATTAACTTTTGATTACAGTTTAATTAAATCTTATTAAAAATACACAAACAAAATTCAAATTCTATAATTTGGACAAATAAATAATGTTCTAATTATTTATGGTTTTATATATGAAAACAATTTTATTTT
>CAIYSA010000149.1 GCA_903928655.1 uncultured Bacteroidota bacterium | reverse complement strand
CTATGAAAAAAATACTATTTATATCAATTGTTTTCTGTGCTCTAGTATCATCAAAAGTAAAAGCACAATCAAATTTAACATGGACTTTTTTAGGCCAAATTGATAAAGGAGAAATTAAAAAATCGAAAGTAGTACAAATTAATCTTAATGGATTTACGAGTCAAACTGAAGCAACAACTGCTTTAAATGTTTTAAAAACAAATGCTGAAATAATTTCTTGTACAACTTCAAAAGTTGATGCAAAAGGTAATTGTGACTTAGTATTAACATTAAAAAATCCGCATGATAAATCGTTTTACTTAGGTTTAGCTCAAAAAATGGGAGTTGATTACATAATGGCTAATAATAAAAAGAAAAGTGTAGCTGATTTAGTTGCCGGAAAAAAATAATAAAAAAAATTATTAATAATAAAAGCGCTAATGTTAGCGCTTTTTTTTTGCAAGAATTTAACCAAATTCTTCAAAATTATTTTTCCTTTGTATTATACAATTTATATTTAAGAAATGAGAAAACTTATTAATGAAAATAAAAAAACACTTTTGTTGTTTTTCGTTTTTAGTTTTCTGTTTTACGGAAATAGTTTAAAAAATAAATATGCCCTAGATGACGATTATGTTACCGTCACAAATTTCCCAATCAAAGGCCAAAATTACATACCAAACCACCCGTTAGTTTCAAAAGGAATAAAAGCGATACCAAAAATTTGGAAATCGCGCTATGCAAGTGACGAGGAATCATCATTTGATTACCGACCGCTAGTTATAGCAAGCTTTGCAATAGAATATTCTGTTTTTGGACAGATCCCATTTATGAGTCATTTAATAAACATTCTAATTTATTTTATTTTAGTGTGTATTATTTTTCTTACGTTATTAAAATTATTTGAAAATAATGAATTTAAATTTACACTTGCCTTTTTAACCTCCTTTATTTTTTTAATTCACCCCGCCCATTCAGAAGTTGTAAACAATTTAAAAAGCAGAGATGAATTACTTGCTACACTTTTTTGTTTTACAGCTTTATGGGGAAGTTTATCATTTTTCGAAAAACCAAAACTAAAATCATTACTTTTTGTCTTAACCTCAATACTGCTCGGATTGTATTGTAAAAAAACTGCCATATTATCTTTTGCAATTATCCCATTGGCATTATTCTTTTTTAGGAAATTGGATTTAAAAAAAGCGATTTATCTTTGCGTTTCACTTGTAGTTTCACTTTCAATATTTGCCATTTTAAAAAATTTAGCAAATTTAGAAAGACCTATTAGAAATGTTTACCATTTTGAAAACCCACTTTACACAACTCATTTTAATTTATTAGATCTTGTTGCCATTTCGTTTCAAACACTAGGATTTTATATAAAATTTCTCATATTCCCATACCCATTTAGGGCATATTACGGATCAAATACTATTAATATTTATAACCCATATGATTTTAGTTTAGCAATCGCAATTCTATTTATTGTCTTTATTTTATGGTATTATTTTAAATATAAAAGCAAATACTTTTTGTTTGCATCATTATTTTTTTTAGGTTCAATTTTTCCGTTTATCAATTTAGTAACTCCAGTGCCAGGCATTGTAGGAGAAAGATTATGTTTTCTATCTAGCATCGGATTTTGCTTATTAATTGCTATTATATTCTCTAAATATTTAAATCGCATTGATTTACATAACCTTAAAAATATTTTTTCAAAGCCATTAATTTACTTAATTCCAATAATTGTAATTTCTTTTATTATTACAGTAACCCGAAATTCAAATTGGGCCTCGAAGCTTATTTTATTTGAAAATGATATTCCTCTTCTCAAAGAATCAGCAAAAGCAAATAGCTTACTAGCAAATTTATATTTCGAAATGATTAACTCGCCAAACAAAAAATATTCTAACCAACAATTAGTACAAAAATCATTAAAACATTATAATTTAGCTGTAACTGCTGATTCGAGTATTCATACCGCATACAATAATGCAGGTGTTGTATTTTTTTCTTATTTAAAAGATTATGAAACCGCCAAACACTTTTTTAAATTGGCAATCAGACACAAACCAATTTATCCTCAAGCATATGAGAATTTAGGAAACTGTTTTAGAGAACTTAAAGAGATTGGAAAGGCAACAGATTATTATATCAAAGCAATTAAGCAAAACAATAAACAATATACAGCTTACACATCTCTAATTAAAATGTTGTTTGATGCAACAGAATATAAAAAAGCATATGAATGCAGCAAAATAGCCAATACTCAATTTCAAGATGATTCTAAATTATTAACACTCGAAGCAAATTGTTTGTTAATGATGGGAGAAGTTAAGAGTTCACTTTCAAAATTTGAGGAGGCATTTTTCATATCTCAAAATATAGAATTAGCAAAATTTATTTCGAAAAAATATTTAGAAACTGG
>CAIYSA010000148.1 GCA_903928655.1 uncultured Bacteroidota bacterium | reverse complement strand
TTTTAAAATTTAAAAAATAAAATTATGCTAAACGGAATTCCAATTAATTATTACATCATGCTTTGCGCGGTATTATTTATCATAGGCGTTGTAGGTGTTATGGCTCGCAGAAATGCCATTATTGTTTTTATGTGTATTGAATTGATGTTAAATGCTGTAAACTTATTATTAGTAGCATTTTCAACTTTACATAACGATGCTGCGGGGCAGGTATTTGTATTTTTTATTATGGCTGTTGCAGCTGCTGAGGTTGCAGTTGGTTTAGCTATTTTATCAATGGTTTACCGTAATTTCAAAAGTATTGACATCGATTTATTAAGCAGAATAAAAAATTAATTATATGATCAAATTAGTAGCACTCATCCCATTATTTCCTTTACTAGGATTTATTATTAATGGATTTTTTGGCAGAAAAATAAGCAAAGGCTTATCTGGTACAATTGCAAGTTTAGCTGTTTTAGCTTCTTTCATAGTTTCTCTTCTCATCTTTATTGATCTGAAAGAACACCATGAAATTACTTCTCAAACTGTAAATTTATTTGCCTGGATAAATTCTGATACACTTCATATTCCATTCGAATTTTTAGTTGATCCGTTATCATCATGGTTTTTATTAATCATTACAGGAATTGGATTTTTAATTCATATTTATTCAATTGGATATATGCATGATGATGAAGGTTTTTCGAGATTCTTCACATATTTAAATTTGTTTGTATTCTTCATGCTATTATTAGTTTTAGGAAACAACTACTTAATTATGTTTGTTGGTTGGGAAGGTGTTGGTTTATGCTCTTACTTACTAATTGGTTTCTGGTACAAAAACACAGCATATAATAATGCTGCCAAAAAAGCTTTCATCATGAATCGTATTGGTGATTTAGGATTTTTATTAGGTATCATTTTAATTTTTGTCACATTTGGTAGCATAACTTATAGCGAAGTATTTTCTTCAGCAGGTAGCGGAAGCAGTTCTACTGTTACAGCTATAGCGTTATTATTATTTGTTGGTGCCATGGGTAAATCTGCACAATTACCATTATACACTTGGTTACCAGATGCAATGGCTGGACCAACTCCAGTATCAGCATTAATACATGCAGCAACAATGGTAACAGCAGGTATTTATATGATTGTTCGTTCTAATGTATTTTATTCAATGTCTGATTTCGCATCAGAAGTAGTAGCAGTTGTTGGTGTAACAACAGCTTTATTTGCTGCAACCATTGGCTTGTTCCAAAATGATATTAAAAAAGTATTAGCTTATTCAACTGTATCACAATTAGGTTTAATGTTTTTAGGTTTAGGAGTTGGTGCTTATAGTTCTTCAGTATTTCATGTTACAACTCACGCGTTTTTTAAAGCATTATTATTCTTAGGAGCTGGTTCTGTTATACATGCAATGGGTGGCGAACAAGATATGCGTAAAATGGGTGGTTTGAAAAAAGCATTACCAATTACATTTATTACGATGTTGATTGGTACTATCGCAATTAGCGGTATTCCTCCTTTTTCTGGTTTCTTTTCAAAAGACGAAATTTTAGCTCACACATACGAGCACAGTCCAGTGTTATGGTTTTTTGGAATGCTGGCATCTATGTTAACTGCGTTTTACATGTTCCGTTTATTGTATTTAACTTTCTATCGTAAGTTCAGAGGAACTCACGAGCAAGAACATCATTTACACGAATCTCCAAAAAGCATGACAATTCCATTAGTGGTATTAGCCATTTTATCAGTTGTTGGTGGTTTAATTGGATTACCGGAGTTTTGGGATTTACCAAACTTTATGCACCATCATTTAGATCCTATTATTATGCATAAAAATCCTAGTGTATTAAATCACACTAAAGAATGGATGTTAATGGGAATTGCCGTTGTTGCAGCTGGAGCAACTATTTTCTTTGCTTATATGGTTTATATTAAAAATCAAATTTTGCCTGAAGCAAAAGATGAAAACTTAAAAGGAATTAAAAAAGTAATCTACAATAAATATTATGTTGACGAAATTTATGATATGATTATTACGAAACCTTTAAATGCTATGTCTGATTTGTTTTATAAATTTTTTGATAAGCAAGTTATTGATGGTTTAGTAAATGGAGTAGGTAGCGTTGTTGTAGGAATGAGTTCAATAGTTCGTAAAGCGCAAACAGGGCATATTGGAGTTTACATTTTCAGTATGGTATTAGGTATTATTTTAATTTTATTTTATTCGTTTATATAAACGTTTAGAATAAAAAGCAAAACAAGAAATTAAAAGTAATTATAAAAGGAAAATAAAATATGTTAGTTGGATTATTAATTATTGTACCACTTATTGCCGGTTTACTGGTATTTGGCACTAAAGGAAAAGCAAGTCGTAATATTGCTTTAGGTTTTTCACTTGTTGAATTTGCACTATCAATAGTTGCATTTTTTCAATACAAGCATAACCCGGCAAGCGCGGATTTGGTTTTAAATTGCACGTGGGTTGAATCTTTAGGAATTCATTTTGCGGTTGGCTTAGATGCTTTATCAATGTTGTTGGTGTTATTAACGACCTTTTTAATACCATTAATTATTTTATCATCATTTAAAAACGAGTACGAAAAACCAAATTCGTTTTACGGATTAATCCTCATTATGCAAATGGCATTAGTTGGTGTTTTTACGGCTAACGATGGATTTTTATTTTATGTGTTTTGGGAATTAGCCTTAATTCCTATTTATTTTATTTGCTTATTATGGGGCGGCGAAAACAGAGGAGCCATTACCTTTAAATTTTTTGTTTATACGTTATTAGGTTCTTTATTTATGTTGGTTGGTTTAATTTATGTTTACAGTCACACAGGCTTCGAAACTGGTATTAAATCATGGGCTATTGCTGATTTATACCAAGCAGGCAGATCGTTAGATGTTAATCAACAATCATTTGTATTTTGGTGCATCTTCTTAGCATTCGGAATTAAAATGCCGATTTTTCCACTTCACACTTGGCAACCTGATACTTATGTAAATGCTCCAACTCAAGGTACTATGTTACTTTCAGGTATCATGTTAAAAATGGGAACATTTGGTTTAATAAAATGGTTATTGCCTTTAACTCCTTTAGCAATGGAAAAATGGGGTGGTGTTGCCATTGGTTTATCTGTATTTGGAATTATTTATGCCTCCTGTATTGCAATCGTTCAAAAAGATTACAAACGTTTAATCGCTTATTCATCAATTGCTCACGTTGGATTAATTGCAGCAGGTATTTTATCTTGCACGCAACAAGGTATACAAGGTGGTGTAATGCAAATGTTAGCACATGGTGTTAATGTGGTTGGTTTATTTTTAATTGCTGATATTTTATTACGTCATACAGGCACTCGCGATATTGATAAATTAGGTGGCATCAGAAGTATGAATGGAAACTTTGCTGTTTTATTCTTAATCATTATGTTAGGTTCTGTTGCTCTTCCATTAACAAATGGTTTTGTTGGAGAATTTTTATTAATCAATGGTGTTTATCAATACAGTGCTGTAACTGCAGGATTCGCAGCATTAACAGTTGTGTTGGGCGCGGTTTATATGTTACGCAGTTACCAAAGTATTATGTTAGGTGAACGTAAAGATTCAGCCATTGCATTTGGCTCTTTAGTTGGTTCTGATAAATTAGTATTATACATTATCTGTTTTGTAATTGTAGCCTTTGGCGTTTATCCAGCACCATTAAATGATTTAGCAGAAGAAGGAACAAAATTGATCATGCAAAATCTGAAATAATTAATCTTTAAAGAATAAATAAACCATAAAAACATTAATAAATTTTGAATACAATTTAACATTCAAAATTTAAAATTTAAATTTTTAAGAAATGAAAGGACGATTAATAATAAGCGGATTAGGAATTTTAGCCATGTTAGCCGAAATATTCAAATTCAAAAAAGTGTTGTACCCATTAGTATTAATTGGAATATTAGCGGCATATGCTTTAGGCTTCACTGAATGGAATGCGAATTATAACATTGAAATGTTTAGTAACATGATCCGTTTTGATAACGTAGCATTAGCATTTAGTGGTGTAATATTAGCAACTGCTTTTTTCTGGTTCATATTAGCAAACGATTATTTTGAGAAAGATCATGTAACCGATCATTTTGCATTAGTTTTATTTGCTTTAGTTGGAGCATTAATGTTAACGGCATTTAGTAATATGACAACCTTATTTTTAGGTATCGAAATATTATCAATACCAATGTATGTTTTAGCAGCAAGTCGTAAGCGTGATTTAGCTTCAAACGAAGCTGGATTCAAATATTTAATTATGGGTTCGTTTGCTTCAGGATTTTTATTATTTGGTATTGCTTTAATATATGGTGCAACAGGTAGTTTTGATTTAATGGCCATTCGTGCATACATTTCTCATAACGGTGCTGATCTTCCTGCATTTTTCTACGCAGGTGTTTTATTAGTTTTAGTAGCGATGTTATTTAAAGTAAGTGCTGCACCTTTTCATTTTTGGGCTCCTGATGTTTACGAAGGTTCTCCAACTGTTATTACAGCTTTAATGAGTACGATTGTTAAAACCGCTGCATTTGCTGCTTTTATGCGTTTGTTCCTTGTAACGTTTGGTGGTGTAAATGAAACATGGGGAATTGTGTTAGCAGTTGTTATTGCCTTATCATTAGTTGTTTCAAATATTACAGCAGCCACGCAGCAAAGTGTAAAACGTATGCTGGCATACTCAAGTATTAGTCATGCCGCATTTATGTTAATGGCTATTTTAGCTAACAATCGTGGAATGGCAAGTGTAAGTGCTATTTTGTATTATTCATTAGCTTATTCAATTGGTTCTATTGCAGCATTTACGGTTGTGTATCATGTATCAAAACAAGAAAGTGGAAGTTCAAATATTGAAGCATTTAATGGTTTAGCAAAACGCCATCCTTTAATGGCTGTTTGTATGACAGTCGCCATGCTTTCTTTAGCTGGTATACCAGTTACTTCAGGTTTCTTTGCGAAATATTTTGTGTTCTCTTTATTAATAGGAACATCTTATAACTGGTTAATTATTTTAGCAATATTAACATCGGCAGTTGGTGTGTATTATTATTTTAAAGTAATTATTGCAATGTATTTTAAAGCTCCTGCAAAAGAAGATGGAATTACAATTGATTCATCACACGTCGTTTTATTATTATTAACGACATTATTTACAATCGCTTTAGGCTTAGTTCCTAATTTTGTGATTGAGATTTTTGGATAGACTATTTCTTTCGTACATTAACACCTGTCAGGTTTTTAAAACCTGACAGGTGTTTTTTTATTAACTTGTAAATTTTTATGCGTATTTTTATTTAGTTCAATACATTTAGGATTATGAAAAAAATTGCATCGATTAGTATAATCATAATAGTATTCGTTTCTCGTTTATTTTCTCAAAATCCCCAATTTTCGCAAACATCGTTAGGCAATATTAATTTGAACCCTGCATTAGCTGGTAATGATAGTTGTGCCAGATTTGGCTTAAATTATAGAAATCAATGGCCAAATATTAGTGAAAATGATGTGACGATATCTGCAAATTTTTATCAGTATATTCCAAAATTGAACGCCTATGGAGGAATTAATTACATAAACGATAATCAAGCTCGTGGCACTTTAAAGACTAATATTTTTTCTGTTTTTTATTCTCAAAATATTAATATTAAGAAAGTTTTAGTAAGACCATCAATTGAAGTTTGCTTTGGCACTAAAACTATTGATTTTTCGAAATTGAGTTTTGGTGGTGTGATTAATTATAATCCTGGAACTATGCCACAATGGGCTCCAGACTATAATCAATCAATATTAAAGAAAAACTATTTGGATTTAAATATTGGTACAATGGTCTATTATAAAAATTTCCTGCTTGGACTTTCAGTTCATCATATTACACAGCCAGATGAAGGGTTTTTTGGGCCATCAAAAATTCCAATAAGGTTTGGAGTGCAATTTGGATATACGTTACGTTTAAATAAAATTAGTGTTTCTCCGTTTATGTATTACAAGCAACAACAAAATTTTTCCCAAATTACCGGAGGAGTGAGTGTTTTGTTTTTTAAACATTTAAACATTTCGTTTTCTTATAGAAATAATGATGCCGTAATTTTAAATTTTGGATACCAAAATAAATTGATAGCTATCAATTATTCGTATGATGGCACAGTTAGTAAGCTTTCAGTGAATACTGCAGGCTCACACGAAGTTGGTTTAGCATTTAAGTTTTGGAGAGTGAAAACCAAAAAGAGATTCATTGGGGTTAATAGTGTTTTTTCGTAAAGAAATAATAGCCCTGATTGCAGTGAAAATCCTTTTTTGTTTTATGCCAAATGGATTTATGTTTTAGGCTAAAGATACGATGCCATTTTTTATCAAGATGATCTAAAAAATCTTTGCGTAGCATTGACTACGGAAATATTTTTTAAAGAAATATTGATAAAAAAGTGCGAGTATATTGGACTAAAATATATATTCATTTGGTATTAGCTTCAAAACAAAAAAGATTGGAGCGGAAAGCAGGAAATAGCTCCAAAATAATTTCTAAGTTATTACACCTGACAGGTTTTTTTAATCCTAATTGCATGAATGGCAGGAAATATTTTTATGAATTTTTTAATTTATGAAAACGTTATAAATTCTTGTCCATTTCTTTATAGTAAATCAAAAAGAAAATGATAAACAATAAGGAATAAAATATATTAAAGAAAAAACGGAAATCAAAAACTTCGAGTAGCATAAACGTTACAACCCTGATAGTAAACATGGCAATAAATAATTGAACGCCCCATTGTTTCATGTGCCAAATTCCGATTACAGAAATGAATTGAAGGGTTATGATAATGCCAATCGTCATAGGGATAAAATCACCCATTCGTTTTATGGAGGGCATAAACAACATTGGAAATGCCAATAAAATCAGTATAATGGCAGTTATAGTGATGATGCTTATTATTTTTGGTCGTTGTACGTGTGCCATTTTTTAATTTGTTCGTATTGCTTCAACAGGGTCTAATTGTGAGGCTCCGTAAGCTGGTATAAATCCTGAAATGATTCCAATTAAAACGGAAACTGATAATCCTAAAATAATATTGGAACGTGTTAAAGTAATTTCCATATCAATTACAGAATGTAAGCCTAGCGTAAGAATATAGATTAATAAGAGGCCAATAATACCTCCAATTAAAGAAAGAAAAACTGCTTCGAATAGAAATTGAGACAAAATAAAATAATTTTTTGCACCTAATGATTTTTGTATGCCAATAATATTCGTTCGTTCTCTTACTGATACAAACATAATATTTGCAATTCCAAAACCTCCAACTAATATTGAAAACCCACCAATAATTGCCCCTGCAATACTCACCATATCAAATAAACCATCAAAGTTTTTACTTAATAAATTGGTTTCGTTTAATGCAAAGTCATCATCAGCTAATGGTTTCAATCCTCTAATTTCTCGCATTACGCCAGTTAACTCATCCTTTAGTTGTTCATTGGTAACACCAGGCTTTGCTTTTGCTGCAATAAACGGGTCACTGTTTTCGGATTTCACATCCATTAATAATCGCCCAAAATTATAAGGAACTATTGCTTGGTTATCCATCGAATTACCTAACATACTTTCCCCTTCTTTTTTTATAAGACCAATGACTTTGCAATTTCTACCAGCTACTTTAATTGTTTTACCAACGGCATTTTCATCATTAGGGAATAATCCTTGTGCGACACTATATCCTAAAATCACAACATTGTAACCGCCTTCAGCTTCATCTTCTCTAAAATAGCGTCCGTCAATAATATCAAATGATTTTATTTTACTGTAATCAAACGACCAGCCCGAAACTATAGCATTTTCAACAGTATTATTGTTTTGTTTTAAAGTTTTCCGTGCGCCAATTCTAAATCCTAAAGCATCAGCACCTTTTATTTTTCGTTGTAATTCAGCCAGTTCGCTATAAACAGGCACTGGACGATTCATGTATTTCCACCAAGGATAATCTGGGCCAAATGTCCAAGGCCATTTCATTACAAAAACTACGTTTTCACCAAGACTTTGAACGCTTCCGCGGATGTTACGTTCCAAACTATCAACTATTGTAAATACAGTTATTATGGCAAAAATCCCAATTGTAATTCCTAATAAACTTAAAAATGTACGCAATTTGTTAGATACAAGGGCTTGCCATGCAAATACAATGCTTTCTTTTAATAATGTAAATACCACACCTTAAATATAATTGATATTATTTAGTTTTTAAATATTATTGTTTTAATGGCATTAGTTGATGATGAAGGGAGTTTTGTGTTTATTTAAGATTTTGGATGTAATTAATTGTTGCAAATTTATAGTAAATTTGGGTAAACATTAATAATTGAATTTTATGAAATTTGCACCTTTTTTAATAGGCTTAGTTGCTTTAACAGTATATACTTCTTCTTGTAAAAATAGTAATCACTATGCAAAACAAGTTAAAGAATTGGATAGTTTAAAAGTTGTGTTGCAAGAAGCCCTTGTTAATTTTAACACAATTGATTCTGCAAAATGCTTTAAAGCCTATACCGAACAATTTACGTATTCAACTTTTATAAATGCGAATTTAAGAGATACTGTTTCAAGGCAAACAGCTGAAAATTTACAATTATTTTATTCAGTTGGTAAAAATTTAGTAAATTTTTTAGCAATGAGTCCTAAGTGGAAAGAAGAGGCACAAAAATCAATTAAGCAATTAACAGATTTAAGTCACGATTTAAAAAATGGCAGTGTTGAAGATGAAGAGGTTGTTGAATTTATATCAGAAGAAGAAAAGGAAGCCGATAAAATCATCGAAGAGTTAAAAACAAATACAGAATTGATGCGTTATAGTTTGGAAACTTTTTCTAAATCATTGCCAACTGTTCATGAAACTGTTAAGAAATTAAACGGAGGTTCTTTGCCTGAATTGGTTACCCCTACAATAAAAGCTAAAATAGAAAACGACTAATTGAAAAAAATAATTTCCATATTTTGTTTATTGCTTATTGTAATTGCGTGTAGTGCGCAAAAAAACACTGATGATAAATTAGCTATGCAATTTTATGATCAAAAAGCTTACGATAAAGCTGTAGTTTATTTTGATAAATTGTATGATAAAATTCCGGATGCTTATTATAAATACTATTATAAATGTTTGATTGAAACAAAAGATTATTTAAAAGCTGAAAAGATTACAAAGAAGCAAATTAAGCGTAATGATGGAAATGTGTATCTGTATGTTAGACTCGGAAATGTTTATAAACTACAAGGTAATTTAGATAAAGAAAAAGACCAATATAATAAAGCAATTAAAGAAGTTGTTGCTGAGCAAAATAATATTTTTACTTTGGCTCATGCTTTTGAAGATGAGGAATTGTATGATTATGCTATTGAGGTTTATAAAAAAGGAAGAAAGCAAACCGCAGATACTTATCCCTATTATTATGAATTAGCTGAATTGTATAAAAAGAAAGGTGATTTAAAAGCAATGGTGAATGAGTATTTAGATGCTGTAGAATTTAGAGAAAGTGAATTATCTTCGGCTCAAGCAAATTTGCAACAATCCTTAGGTTATGATGAAAAAAATGGAGGATTTAATAACCCAATATTAAAGCAAGAATTACAAAAGCGGATTCAAAAATCACCGGATAAATTAATTTTTTCAGAATTTTTAATTTTTCTGCAAACACAACAAAAAGATTTTGATGGAGCATTTATTCAAAGCAGAGCAATTGATAAACGTGAAAAAGAAGATGGAACACGTATTATGGATTTAGCAAAATTATGTGTGAGTAATGAAAATTATATAGTAGCTGAAAAGTGCTATCAATATGTGATTGCAAAAGGAAAGGAAAATGGATATTATGATTTTGCGATAATTGAAAGATTAAATACAAAATATTTACAATTAACAACTCAAACAAATTCTCCTTTAATTGAAATTGAAAAATTAAATCTGGAAATTGAAACTGCTTTAACGCACTATGGAATTAGTAATTTAAGTTTATCACTTTTGAGAAAATCCGCTTTATTAAAAGCTTATTATTTAAATCAACCAAAAGAAGCAATTAAATTATTAGAAGACGCAACTTCGGAATACACATTTGATAAAAATGCAATGGCTGAAATTAAATTAGATTTGGGAGATATGCATTTATTGGTTGGTGATATTTGGGATGCCTCTTTACTTTACTCACAAGTGGAAAAAGATTTTAAGTATGAAATTGTTGGACAAAATGCAAAATTCAGGAACGCAAAATTGAGCTATTATGCTTCAGATTTTAAATGGGCAAAATCGCAATGTGATGTATTAAAAGGTTCAACTACAAAAACCATTGCGAATGATGCGCTTGATTTATCACTAGTTATTACTGATGCAATTGGTATTGATACTAATGATGCACCTTTAAGTATGTTTGCAGCTGCTGATTTGTTGATCTTACAGCATAAATACGAAAAAGCGTTGCTTAAATTGGATAGTATTAATAATTTATTTACAGAACATACACTTGGCGATGATATTTACTATAAAAAAGCTGAAATATTTAAACTCACAAATCGTTATACTGAGGCGGCTAAAATGTATGCAAATATTGTAGAGTTTTATCCAAACGAATTATATGGTGATGACGCTATGTTTAAACAAGCAGAATTATACGATCGGTTTTTATTGGACAAAGAAAAAGCAAAAGTAATATATAAGGATTTACTTGATAATTATCCTGGAAGTATTTATGTGGTTGAAGCTCGCAAGCGTTACCGAGAGTTAAGAGGCGACGTTGTAAATTAAATATAAATTCCAAACACGGTTGGTTGTTTTACAAAATCAGGAATTTCCATTTTTTTCCAATCCAGAACTGATTTTACTAATATGCTTTCATTTTCAAGAGTAATGTTAGTGGCAACTAATAATAAAGAACTAGGATTTAATGTCTTTAATAAATCTTCATAAATGCTACTATTTCTATAAGGTGTTTCAATAAAAAATTGTGCTTGTTTTTGTTTGGTGGCAATGGATTCTAATTCTTTAATGCGTTTGCCACGATCTATTTTATCTATGGGTAAATAACCAATAAAGGCAAAATTTTGACCATTAAATCCGCTTGCCATAATTGATAATACGATGGAACTTGGGCCAACTAATGGAACTACTTTTATTTTCTTTTTGTGTGCCTGTTTTATAATTTCAGCACCAGGGTCGGCAATTCCTGGGCAACCTGCATCACTCATTAAACCCATATTATGCCCATTTTTTATTGGTAATAAATATTCGTTTAACTCTTCAGTTTTAGTATGTTGATTTATTAATTGAATATCAGCTCTGCTTATTTCTTCGTATTTACATTGTTTTAAAAATGCTCTTCCTTCTTTTGCATTTTCGGCAATAAAATAATTAAGCGAGTTTATAATTTCAAAATTCTGTTTGGGTAATACCGATTCTAAATCACATTCTCCAAGTGCTACTGGTAATAAATATAAAATTCCTTGTTCTTGCATTTTTTAATTTTATTTTAAAGATAGCTTTTTATCAGTATTTATAATTAATACATCATCGTCTATCATTATGTTTATTGATTCTGTTATTTTTTCCGAATTAATATGTTTCAACTTTAAAACTAATTCATCAATCGTTAAGATTCCTATTCCTAATTCTTTTTTTATCGCATCCATAATTTCTGAATGAGAATCTAAATGCGCTTTGTGTTTTTTAATACAAACGTCGCAATACATGCAATCAGTAAAATTTGTTTCATCAAAGTAGGCTAGTAGGAGCCTGCTTCTACATATGTTTTCTTCTTTAACGTAATTAATAACTGTATTTATTTTATATAATGTTTTTTGTTTTAAAATTGGATAATTAATAAGCTTTATATCTTCAAATTTTAAATTAATTCTATTTTGTAAAAAAATTAATTTGGGCAAAGTAGTTTGAGGTAAATATTTTAGAACACCTTGTTGATTTAAAATATCTAATTGACTTAATAATTCAGCATCCGAAATTTTTGAACGATATGCTACATCTTTTTCTTTTATTTGAACATAACCTTCAAATAAACCTCCGTAGCTGCGAAGTAATACTTTAATAAGTGGATCGTATTTTGGAAATTTTACTTGAAAACTATATAAATCGTTTTTCTGCATTTTCAACATCACTTTTGCCGGTTCAAAATTGCTATCTAAATAAGTAATGTATCCTTCTTTTTCTAAACACTTAATTGAATTATATAAAGTCAGTATTTTTAAATTATAGTTACGGGCTATTTCTTCAATATCAAACAACATTGTAAGTCCTTCGCCTGTTTCAACTGCTATTTGATAATAATTAAATATAGCCTGATAACATTGTTTTATTTCTTCAACCGTAGGTGTATTTTTTATATAAAATTCAGTTAATGAATCAATATCAGCGTGGTTACATAAAATAGTTGCGTAAGCAGTTTTCTCATCTCTTCCTGCTCTTCCTGCCTCTTGAAAATAAGCTTCCAAGCTATCTGGTAAATCAACATGAACCACAAAACGAACATCGGGTTTATCAATTCCCATTCCAAATGCGTTAGTTGCTACAATTACCTGAATGTGGTTGTCAATCCATTTTTGTTGTTGAACATCTCTATCTGATGGCTTTAAACCTGCATGATAAAATCCTGAAGATATTTTTTGTTGCACTAACCATTTGCTAATCTCTTCTGTTTTTTTTCGATTGCGCACATAAATAATTCCCGAACCGCCAATGTTGTGAATAATTTTAAGTAAACGTTCGTATTTATTTTCTTCAAGTTGAACAACGTATCTAATGTTCTTTCTTACAAATGATTGTCTAAAAACTTTTTGATTTTTAAAATTTAATTTTTCCTGAATGTCATCAACAACATCCTTTGTTGCACTAGCTGTTAATGCAATTATATTGATGGAAGGGAAATAAGCTCTGACTTCAGCAATTTTTAAATAGCTCGGCCTAAAATCATAACCCCATTGTGAAATACAATGTGCTTCATCCACAGCTATTAAATTAATAGGCAAATAAGAAAGTTGTTGCCTAAAATTTTCATTTTCAATCCGCTCTGGCGATACGTATAAAAATTGCACATGACCTAAGGCAGCATTATTTAATGCAACTTCAATTTCTTTGAAGTTCATTGCCGATGTAATAGCAACGGCACTAATTCCTTTATTTTTAAGATTATTTACCTGATCATTCATTAAGGCGATGAGAGGAGATATAACCAAACAAGTTCCTCCTCGAGCTAATCCGGGTATTTGAAAGCATAATGATTTTCCTCCACCAGTTGGTAATAATGCTAAAGTATCGGTGTTGTTAAGTGCCGAAAGAATAATATCTTCTTGCAAAGGTCGAAATGTATCGTAACCCCAATATTTTTTGAGATAGAAATAAATATCTTCTTGTGCTGGCAATTTTTAGTTTGTATTTAAAGAATCTAATTTACCCTTTTTTTTAATCAAAAATGAGTTCATTTTTTAAACAACATTTGATATTTACTGTTGTTAGTGGTATATTAGAGACTAATTAAAAGAATTTTACTCATGGAATTTATAAACCCTATTGATAAAGATAAAGTTGCCGAAAATCCTGGTTTATTGCCTTATTCTCATCATGTTGGCGGTATTGTAATAAACCCAGAAGATACGGGTAAAATAAAATCTCGCGCTTTAACTGCTATGCGAGAGCAAACAAATATTCAAATGAATCAAATTCAAAAGCAGGTCGAACTTTTAGTAAAGCAAGCGAATGATTTAAAGGAACGTGTTGAAATATCGGAACAGATTTACCAGGCTGAATTACCTTTTGAACCAATTATTAGTCAAATTTATCATTTGTATAAAAAGGAAGAACAATTTAAATTATTATTAATTGGTCCTGAAGATTGGGGAAAAATACCTTCAACATTAAAATATATTGGAACCGTTAAAATGTTAGGTGATCATACTTGGGATATACTTAATAAAAATAGTGATATTTAATTTATAATGGAATTAAATTATAAATAATGTGTAAATTGAAATATAATAAGATAACTGAAAAATGATTTTTATAAAAAATAAACTGTTTTATTTCGCACTCTTAGCAATGCTATTGAGTTTTAGTTCGTGCTTATTATTTCAACCTTCAGCAAATAAATTAACACGAAGAGCATTAATTGAACATAAACAGTACGATGCTATTATTATTCCTGGCGTTCCTTTTACTGATTCAGTTTGGGATTTAACAATGCAAATGCGCGTTTTATGGGGAATTCATTTATATAAAAATGGCACTACAAAAAAAATTATCATGAGTGGAAATGCTGTTTATAGCCCTTATGTAGAAGCTAAAATTATGAAGTTGTATGCTATTGCTCATGGCGTTCCCGAGGACGATATTATTGTTGAAGACAGAGCTCAGCATAGCACTGAAAATGCTTGGTACGGATATAAATTGGCAAAAAAATTAGGTCTTCAACATATTGCATTAGCAACAGATCCTTTTCAAACACGCATGCTGTATCGCTTTGGAAAAAAGAGATTGAAAGATTTAAAATACTTACCTGTTTTATTTGATACTTTAAAAACTTTACCACATTCAAATCCTGAAATAAATTATTTAGCAATAAAAATTCCTGAATTTATTCCTATTACTGAAACACAAAGTTTTTGGTATCGCTTAAGAGGAACAGCAGGGAAACATATTAATTTTAAAGAATAGAATTTAGAATTATTATTCTCCT
>CAIYSA010000147.1 GCA_903928655.1 uncultured Bacteroidota bacterium | reverse complement strand
TTTGGTACAATCATACCAATTAAAAATTAACTAGATGAAAAACGGAAAAATTATAACTCATAAGCAAACAAATGCTGCATCTATTTCTGTTCAAGATGAATTATATCGTATTGGTTTGTGGCATATTGAAAGTAGATTATGCAATGTTGAAATATTTTGGTGCCGATTACCACAAATAAAAATGTATGATGCTTTAGGTTTTTTTATGCTAGGTACAACTAAATTAGATAAGTTTTTTGGTTATGAATCTGGGCATATTTATATACCAGCATTTGTACTTTCTCATGTGTTTAGCCAAAAAAGAGGTTCTTTAAGAGATATAATTAGACATGAGTATGGACATGCTTTTGCATATCATTATCCTGAATTAATAATTTATTCCGAGAAGTTTGAAGCTGTGTTTGGTGGCAATTATTATTCTGATGTGCCATCTGAAATGGAACATGAAGCGTATATTAGTTTATATGCTAAAACTATGCCCATGGAAGATTTTGCTGAAACGTTTATGGTATTTGTGAGAAGAAATGGAATAATACCAGAAAAAATATCAAATACAAAACTAAAAAATAAGTGGGTTTTTATTGCTAAACAAATTAAGAAGGTATCATAGTATATACACCTTATATTACTTGTTAAATACAAAATTTGAGAAACGAAATATATAGGTTGTATTTAAAACTTCTCGAACATATCCGAACCTTCTCGAACATACTCGCATCCTGATAGGGCCTTTTTGAGATGATAAATTCCAATAAAAACCATAGCGAGTTAGTCAAAACTAATTTGGGATTGTAAAGAATTATGCAGGCCACATTCTGGCATATGCTAGTATATAGTGAGTATATATGTTTGGTACATTTGTACAAGTATCTATTTTTTCATATTCGGAATAGCTTAAAATTGATTAAAACTTAAACCATATTGTTTTTTGTTTTATTTCATATCTTTACTTTACAAATTTTTTTATTATGCCTCCTCCAAGTGATGCCATATTGCGATATAAAATCATTGATGAATGTTTAATAGACATTTATAAGCCATATCCAACAATGGATGATTTAAAATATAAGATTGAACGTAAACTTAAAACATCTGTTTCAACAGCAACTATTCAAAAGGATATTGCTCAAATGAAAAAGGGAGAAGATGAAGGAGGTTATTTTGCTCCTATAAAATTTAAACGTTCTAAAAAAGGGTATTATTATGATTTTGAAAAGTTTCCTGATTTTACAATTCAGTCGTTGGGTTTAAATGAAAAAGAATATGAAGCTATAGAGTTGGCAGCTAGTGTGCTTCAACAATTTAAAGGAATAAAAGTAAACGATTCGTATAACCATGCCATTGATAAATTGTTTTCTTCTCTCAATATAAAAAAAACAGATAAAGATAAAAACTCAGTAAACGCCATTCAGCCAGAGGAAACAACTTATATGCGAGGCATGGAACATTTTGAAACCTTGGTTACAAGTATTCGAAAAAAAATACCCGTTTCATTTATACATTATTCTTACGATAAAAAATTATTTAAGTCAATCATCATTCATCCCTATTTGATGAAGGAGAGCAATAAGCGTTGGTATTTGGTTGGCTATTCGGAAGAACATGAAGAAGTGCGTTATTTTGGTTTAGATCGTATTTATGATCCGATTCTTATCGATAAAAAATTTACAGAACATAGTGGTGCTGATTTACGCAGTTTATTTGATAATAAAATTGGTTTAACAAACATTAGATCTCATAAAGAAACTTATGAGCCTGAAATAATTAAACTTTGGATTAGCGACAAAATGGCGAATTATATTAAATCAATGCCAATACATAAATCTCAAACATACAGAGAATACGATGGCGAAGGTGAAATTATAGTAACAATACATGTGGTGCCTACAACCGAACTCATTTCTTTGATTATGTCTTATAGCGAACACATGACTTTAATTAGTCCGCGATGGTTATGTAAAAGAATTGAAGATAAATTAAATGAATCCTTAATAAAATATTCTAAAAATCTTGACTATGAATAAAAAAACGAAACAGGATTCCAAAGCGTTTATTATTTCTAATCCATCTCATAAAAATATGGATGGAGCAGTTCAATTGTTGCGCATTACAATAAAGGATCAGGAAACTAAAATAGATTTTGGATATCAGGCAGGAGAGTATCAAGATGGTGGTTGGATTCACATAAAACCTGAAACATTTATCCGTTGTAAAAAAAAGGCAGAATCAATGTCTGAATCATTTTACACCAAAAAAGTGGAAGCAAACTATTTTTTAATAAAGGCTACTAATATTCCTTTTGGACCAGAGAAACATCATTTTAGTTCAAGCATTGAATGGCGTTATTTTTCGCTTTACTTTCCAAGATTACCAGAAGGAACTTTATCTTTCGATTTAATAGAAAAAGAATTTGGTGATAAAGACGAATTCAATTTTTATAATATTAGATTAGATGAAGAAGAGAAAAAATCTATGATTTATTGATAAAGGGTTTATAAAAAAACAATTATATTTAATAAGACAAACAAAAATCAGTTTTATGATAGAAGAATTTTATAAAAATATTCCAAAAGAATTATTGAAAGAATCAGGAGAAGTATTTTATTCAGGTAAAAACGCCTTTACTGGTAAAAAAAATATATACATACTAGGTATAAATCCTGGGGGTTCAAAAGAAGAACATTTAGATGAAACTATTGAAAAGCAGGCAAAAAAAACTTTAAATATTTCTAAAAAAAATCCCGATTGGTCAGAATATAAAGACGGTAAATGGGAAAAATCTTTACAAGGAAAGCATGTTTTTCAGATTAGAATGCAATATTTATTTAAAAAACTAAAATTATCTCTTTATCAAATACCAGCAAGTAATCTTGTATTTGTAAGATCTAGAAGAGAAGCTGAATTAAATAAGACTTTATATAAAGAGTATGCAGAGTTATGTTGGACTAATTTTCATGAAAAAATAATTCAAACATTAGGTATCAAAACAATCATATGTCTTGGTAACACACCAGGAAATTTTGTTAGAAAAAAATTAAATATGAATAAAAAACTTGTTTATTATCCTGAAAGGAATAATCGTAAATGGGCAACTAAAATATACGAAAATGACAAAAAACAAAAAGTAATTATTATTCCTCACCCAAGTGTTTCTGACTGGACAACTGATGATTGTGATCCTTCAGTGATAGTTTCAAAGTACATAAAGTAAATTCACAAGAAGATTATATAGATGTTTCTGAGTCTGTAAAGTATTTTAGTGGAATGTATTTGTCACAGTAAACTAATAAGTCTAATTTTTTTCGGTAGTTTCCAATCTTTAAAATAATCTCAAATGTAATTTTCACCCAAATTAACTTTAAAATACAAAAATAAATAATTTTTATTTTAATG
>CAIYSA010000146.1 GCA_903928655.1 uncultured Bacteroidota bacterium | reverse complement strand
GCATTATTAAAATTTAAAGAATTTATTATACATTATAATGTTCAAAACGTATTTGCTTTTGCAACATCAGCTATAAGAAGTGCTAACAATGGCGAAGAATTTGTGAAAGAAGCATTTGATAAAACTCAAATAACTATTACCATTATTGATGGAAACGAAGAGGCTGAATTAATTTATTATGGAAATAAAATGGCCGTAAAAATGACTGATGATATTTCTTTAATAATGGATATTGGTGGTGGTAGTACCGAATTTGTTTTAGCGAATAATAATACTATTTTTTGGAAACAAAGCTTTTTATTAGGGGCTTCTCGTATTTTCGAAAAATTTAATTTTTCAAACCCAATCACACAAGCGGAAGAAATTATTTTTTATGACTATTTATTAATAGAATTAAAACCATTGTTTGAAGCAATTAAAATATATTATCCAGTTGAGTTAATTGGTTCTTCTGGTGCATTTGATTCGGTTGTGGATATGATTTCAGAACAATTTAATGTGACTCAGATTAATGACATGCAAACTGAATATGATATTAATTTAATTCAATATAGAGCCATTAGCGAATTAATTAAAAAATCAACTATTGAGCAACGACAAAAATTGAAAGGTTTAATCGAAATGCGTGTTGATATGATTGTTATATCAATACTATTAATTGATTTTGTTTTAAATGAAATAAAAATCAATAAGCTCCGCGTTTCTACTTATTCGCTAAAAGAAGGTGTTATTATTAAGAAAATTGGCTTACTAACTTAATTTTATCAATGCGTTTCTTAAAGAACTAATAACATCTTTAGCATCTGTAATTTTACAAGTTCCTACAGACATTCGGTACCAAGGAGAATTATCATCAGCACCAAAACAATAAAATGGAACAACCGCTAATTTAGCTTCGTCTAAAATATATTTAGTAATATCTTTAGTTGTTTCTAAAACTTTTCCATCAGCAGTTTTCATCCCATGTAAATCAAATTTAATAGTTAAGTAAATGGCGGCTTGTGGCGTTATCGCATCTACCTTAAAACCTTCACTTTTTAATGTTTGGAATCCGTTATAAAATTCGTCTAATCGAGTAATTATATGTTTTTTTTGCTCAACAATAAAGGCGTCATACATTTTTAAATCAGCTAAATATTTTGCAGTAGCTACTTGTTCTGCTTTTGGAGCCCAAGCTCCAACATGAGTTAAAATGGCCTTCATTTTATCTATAATTGATTTTGGTCCCATTCCCCATCCAACTCTTACACCTGTTGCTGACAATGATTTTGAAATACCATCAACAAAAATAGTATATGGTTTCATTTCAGGATTTAAACTTACGGGATTATAATGTTTATTGTCTCCAAATGTCAAGGCCCAATAAATTTGATCATACATCAAATAAACTGGTTTTTCATTAGGACCTCTGCGTTTATTTTCGGCAATGATTAAATCACAAATTTCTGATAAACCTTCTTTAGTAAAAATAGTTCCTGTTGGATTTTGTGGAGAGCATAATGCTACTAATGTTGCTTCTTTAATGAATGGTTCAATATCAATAGCTCTCGGCATAAAATTATGTTCTGGCTTTGCTTCTATTACTATTGATTTTGCGAAATTTAAATAAGAGTAATGATTGTTATTCCAAGATGGTACTGCAAAAATTACTTTATCATCAGCATCAACTAATGCTTTAAAAATACTATATATAACTGGGCGAGCTCCACCAGCAATTAAGATTTCATCATTTTTATAATCTAATCCACCTCTTTCTTTTAATAAATTAGAAACGGAATTGCGTAATTCCAACATACCATCAGCAGCAGGATAATTTGTTTGATCATCAAAATAAGCATCAACAATATATTGCTTTAATTCTTTTGGAATCGGAAACTCTTTAGGATTAAAGTCACCAATAGTCATATTAAATATTTTTTCGCCTTGTTTTATTTTTTCATTCACTTCGCCAGCAAGCTTAATAATTTCTGAACCAATAATGTTTTCAGCTAATTTAGATACTTTTGATTTTGGTGTTTGGGTAGCAGTAATCATGATATTTTTTTATGAAAATTATACATAATACTCATTATTACAAAATAATGTTAAGCACAAATTCAGATAGTTAGAAACAATAATGCTAAATAATTTTCGTAAATCGTTTCGTAATTAATTCGTTCACTTCTATTGATTCCAAAAACATTGTTTTTGGTCTAACCCATAAATTTTCAATGTCTGCCTGATAAGTAGCTTTATAAACAACCATTTCTTCAAGTGTTTCCGAATGCTTAGCAATACCAATTACTTCGTAAATATTGCCTTTATAATGTTTATATAATCCTAATTCCATTTTTTTAACTTGTATGGTCAGCTACAATGACCCATTGTTTATTTATTTTTTTCCAAAGCAGGGTAAAATAACCGCCAACCGGTTTATCTTTTTTTAATTCCCATTTCCCAATCACATAAATGCTAATCTTAGATAGCTGAGTTGCTTCAACAATAGTGAAGGTTAATTCTCCCATCGCTTCTTTATTTGGGTATGATTTTTTATAATTATCTAAGGTTTTTTGCCAACCATAAGTAATGCCTTTACTTCCAATAAACTTAAGACTATCATCTTTCCAATAATAGTTCATAAATTCAGTTATATCGCCATTACTCCAAGCTTTTTGTTGGGTTTGTATGTGCTCTAAAACTAATTTAACATCTTTGCTCTGTTGGGCTTTAGAAGAAAAATTAACGAATAATAAGATGATTAATAGTTGTTTCATTTTAGCTAATTTAATCCTAAAAATAAGCAATTTTAATCTTTAAATAATTTTATAAATAACATTTTCTAATTCACATATAATAACTAAATTCGTAGTTCGTTCTTTAACACACTTATTAAGAAAAGCGGAGGGATACGCCCTATGATGCTTTACCAACCCTTGATTAGTTAAAAGTTTGAAAGTTAAATAGTTTGAAAGTTCAGCAACTTTTTTAACAAATAAACCTTCTAAATTTTGTAACTAATGAGAAGGTGGGAATTCGTTAGTCTTCGGACTAAAAAATAAGTCGAAAAACATTAGTTAATTTTTAAATAAACATACCAACTAATCCCTTTCGGCAAACGCTAAAAGGGATTTTTTATTTTATAAAAATATGAATACGATACAACAAGAATTAGAAAAAAGAGTTTTAGTCATTGATGGTGCAATGGGCAGTCTTATTCAGCAATACAAGCTTACTGAAAAAGATTTCAGAAGTAAACGCTTTGCTGATTGGGAAAAAGAT
>CAIYSA010000145.1 GCA_903928655.1 uncultured Bacteroidota bacterium | reverse complement strand
TGTTTTTAAATTTTTTAAACTCTCGTATAAACTTTTTTTTGCTCTTTCTAAAGTTGTATTAATTACAGGCAAAGTGAAAATAGGAAAAACAAATCCTGATAATTTTCTAAATCTTAGATTAAATGAATTATTAGATTGATATGAATATGGGTATAAGCCAATTTTTGTAGTAATAGTGTGATTTAACCTATTTTTTTTAAAGAAAAATCCTAGATCTTTTTCAGCTAAACCATATCCATAATAAGGGGCAGTATCAAAATGTGTTATGCCATTATTTAGAGCATTTGACAAAATTTTTTGTCTATCATTTTTCCAAAATAAATGATGTAATGAGCCCGTACCAAAAGATATTCGTGAAACTAAAATATCTGAATTACTAATTTTAACTTTTCTCATTAAAATAATTTAATCTTGTTTTACAAAATTAAGTGAATTATTAGTAGGATTTTCTATCCAGTCATATACATAATTCATATTTTTTGCAATTGTATTCCAAGAAAAATCTTTACCCATCCAATCTTTACCATTTTGCCCCATATGTAATCTATCTTCTGGATTTTTTAAAATTAAAGTTTCAATTGCATAAGCAATTGATTCAATTTTATTGTCAATCCAAAGACCTGCCTTTTTTTGTTCAACTTCACTCCATGGTGTACCTTTAGTTACAATTACAGGTAAACCACTTGCCATGGCCTCTGCGATAGTTACTCCAAAATTTTCAGAATAAGAAGGTAAAACATAAATATCTGCATCTTTATATGCTTGCCATTTTTCATTACCATACACTGGATCTAAAAAATCAACTCTTTGTAATTTTAATTGGTTTGAAATGTTTTTCAATTTTATTTTATAACCAGTTGATCCATGATACCCAACGTCATCTCCAATAATCTTTAATTCCCAATCAGGATGCTTATCTTGAATTATTTTCCAAGCAGGTAATAAAAGATCTAAACCCTTTATTGGATGAATACGTCCTAAAAAAAGGACTGTTCTAAAAATAGAATCTTTCTTTAAAAAATTATTCGGAATATCGATACCATTCGGTATTATAGCAACGGGTTGCTTAAAACCCATATTTCTTATATCTAAATATTCATCAATAGATGTAGCATGAAATAATGATACATTTTGAAAAGATGGTTTTTGATATAGTGGCCAGAATAATTTTTTTAATATTGACCCATTCCTAAAAGCAACTTTAGAGAAGGAACCACGTGTGGATACGATATAAGGTATTTTATATTTATTTGCAATTTGGCCCGGATATAGTGAATTAAATTGCCACATTCCATGATTGTGAAAAATAATTTTCTTGTTATGAATTTTAACTTTGTTAATCAACCATTCATACATTATTGGTGATCTAGCTAATCTTTTATTCCCTACAATGTCAAAAGAGTGAGCATATCCTGGTGAAACTGAATTATTATAATTTAAAGTAGCTAACTCTACATCTAGATCAATATTAATTAAAGACTCGATTAAACGCTTTACCGAATATGTAGGACCACTAGATTCTTCTGCTATAGAAGGTATAATATGAATTAATTTATTCAATATATTGTTTCTTTGTATTTATTAAAAATTATCTTTTGCCAATTTCCTGAATATTCAGGATTCTGTAATATCCAATCTCTTACAGGTATTGCAAAACCGGTTTTTTTTCTATTTAAAATACTTTTAGGTAGGGGTTTTGAAGAAGAATTTGATAATAATACTTTATTTCTAAAATCTTTAAAAAATATCAAAACATCTTTTAAGTTTTCTAATAATGTATAATCTACAAATGGGGTTCTTAGCTCAACACTATGAGCCATACTTGCCCAATCACTATCTCTTAATAATTGATTTCTTAAATAAGACATAGATTCTAGTTGTGCTAATTCTAAATATGGGTTATTACTTCTTTTTCCTGAAATACTATGAAGTAATTTATCGCTATTGAAATTAATTTTTTTAAAATTTTGATTCATCAAAATAGGCAAATTATTAATACTATTAGAGGATC
>CAIYSA010000144.1 GCA_903928655.1 uncultured Bacteroidota bacterium | reverse complement strand
CTCCGATTTAATTTTCCCGCATAATCATTATTCAACCGGTAAAACGGCCATGGATGCGATCAATGAGAAAAACGACCTTACTTATCAGCACGGGGATATGATTTTAAAAGAACACCTAAAAACAAATTTCAATATAGAAAATAATGATATTTTAGATATTGTTGAATATATAAATTCCGAAATTCAAAAAAGAAAGGGAACCGAAATTAGTCTGAACCAAACTTTGAAACTATTAACCACTCTTTTATCTAATTTAAATTCAGGGATATTAGTTTTTGATGAACGCCGAAAGGTTCTTTATACAAATCAGTTATTTTGTGATATGTTATCTTCTTCGTATTCACCTGAGATAATGACTGGAATGGATTGCACAAATTTAATTGAACAATCTAAAATTTACTTTGAGGACCCTGAAATGTTCCCTCGAAGAATCGAAGAAATTCTTAACCGTAAAATTTCTGTTTTCGCTGATGAATTAAAGCTATTAGATGGCCGAATACTAGAAAGAGATTATATTCCAATTTATATAGATAACCAATATAAAGGGCATTTATGGAAATATACAGACATTACAGAAAGAAAAAAGTTTGAATTAGAATTAATTGAATCGAATGAAAATCTTGAATTATTTAAAACACTTATTAATAACACTTCAGATGCAATACAAGTTTCCAAAGAAAATGGACAACTTGTTTACATTAACAATGAAGCGTCAAAACGACTTGGTATAGCTACGCAAGACGCTTCAAAATATAAGATAAAAGACTTTGAGACAAATTTCAAAAATGATAAAGATTGGTACCAACATGTTTCGAAAGTTAGAAGAAAAGATTCCTTAATAATAGAAGGTGAAAATATTAATTTAAATACAAACATCAAATTTCCGGTTGAAGTAACAGTAAGGTTTTTAGAACTAAATTCAATTGCATATATCATTGCAAATTCGCGAGATATATCAGAAAGAAAGCAAATTGAAGCAACAATTAAAATGCAAAAAGAGAAATACCAGAATATTATCGCTAATATGAACTTAGGTTTATTAGAAGTTGACCTTAATGAAAACATTCAATTTGTAAATCCAGGATTCGAATTCATATCTGGATATAATGAAAGTGAATTGATTGGAAAAAATGCCCATAAACTTTTGGTATCCGAATCCGATAATAATAGTATTATAAAAAATAAAAATAAATTAAGAGCACAAGGAAAATCAGACATGTATGAAGTTCCTATTAAAAACAAAAATGGAGAACTAAAATGGTGGATGATAAGCGGAGCTCCAAACTATGATGAAAAAGGAAATTTAATAGGTTCAATAGGGATACATTTAGATATTACAGACCAAAAACAACTTGAGTTAGATTTAGAACTATCCAAAAGAAAAGCAGAAGAATCGTCAAAAGCAAAAGAAGCTTTTTTGGCAAATATGAGTCACGAAATACGAACACCACTCAATGCTATTATTGGAATGATAAGAGAATTATCAAAAGAAAAATTATCCGAATTACAAGATACATATGTTCAAAATACATCCATTGCATCACAACATTTGCTATCCGTTTTAAATAATATTTTAGATATATCTAAAATTGAGGCCGGAGAATTACAACTAGACTTACATCATTTTGATTTACAGAAAATTTTAAATGATGTAAAATCAATTATGCTGGCTAAGTGTGGAGAAAAAGGCTTGTTTTTGAAAATAAATCATGTTGAAAATAAAAATGTTTTCTTCATTGGAGATTCATCAAGAATAAGACAAATTTTATTAAACCTAATTGGTAACGCAGTAAAATTTACAAATACCGGTGGAATTACAATTGAATATGATGTTCAAAACTTAAATCCAGGCTATCAAACCGTTTATATTTCTGTTAAAGATACAGGAGTGGGAATGGATGAGTCCTATTTAAAAAATATATTTAATAAATTTTCGCAAGAAGACACTTCAACTTCAAGAAAATACGGAGGATCAGGATTAGGAATGTCTATAACCAAAGAATTGATAGAATTAATGAATGGTGTTATAGAAATAAAAAGTAAAAAAAATGTTGGAACCACAATTCACTTAAAATTTTTATTACCAATTGGAGAACCCGATAAGCTCTTAAAAGAAGATTTTGAAACCATTGCAAATAATGGAAGATTTCTCGATATTTTACTTGTAGAAGATAATGAATTTAATAGACTTGTTGCAGGAAATACACTTAATCATTTTAATTGTACAGTTACAGAAGCGATAAATGGATTAGAAGCAATAAACATTTTAAAAACAGGGAAAATATTTGATGTAATTTTAATGGACTTGCAAATGCCAATTATGGATGGTTTTGAGAGTACCAAAATTATTAGGAATGAATTAAAAATAAATACACCAATAATTGCATTAACTGCAAATGCATTTAAAAGTGAATTGGAACAATGTATAAATATTGGAATGAATGATAGTGTTACAAAACCATTTGAAGAGGAGAAACTTATAAATTCTATTTACAAATTAACAAATTTTAATTCTACCAATGTAAATATAGAACCAACAATGCTTCTAAATACTGATAAATTATATAATTTACATCAATTGCGTATTGTTAGCAGAAACGATACTGACTATTTCAAAAAGATGATCAATATTTTTATTGACCAATCTAATTTATCAATTACACAAATAACTGAATCTTATTTAGCAAAAAACTTGAAAGATGTTTATTCAGTCATTCATAAGATTAAACCAAGTATAGATTTAATGGGGATAGAAATTCTAAAAGAGCCAATTAAGTATGTTGAAAAAAATGCAAAAGATCAAATAGACTCCCAAGAGTTAGGAACGCAAATTAAATTTATTTTTATCATTCTAAACAAAGCTATACTTCAATTAAAAGCAGAAATCTAAAACAATTTTACTTAAAAAATTAATTTTTATTTAGATAAAATCTAAATCTCCAGGCGTATTATATTTTCCAAAAAAAATATATATTTTCTATATTTTGGAAAAATGAATAGCTATTTATACGGTTTAAATTTTAAAATTTTTACCTAAACTCTTGAAAACCTTTTGTTTATAGGCATCTTGATTTATTAATATTTAATTTATGTGATACTCTTTTAATTGGCATTAAGTTGGTGTTAAATAATAAAACCAAACTAATGAAAAAGGTGATTTTAATAGCAGATGACAACAATAACATTAGAATGTTGTTAACTGAAATTTTAAAATCAGACTATGAAATTATTGCGTTTAATGATGGAGCTGGAATTTTAAATTGGTTGAAAACTGGCAATGTGCCTGATATGATAATCTCAGATGTAATGATGCCAAACTTAAATGGATGGGATTTAGTAAATAATTTGAAATTAAGTTTATTCTATAAACATATTCCAATTTTAGTTTTAAGTGCTATAGAAAATAGTGACGAAAGAATTAAATTTTTAGAGGCTGGTGCAGATGAATATATGATGAAGCCATTTAACCCTCAGGAATTGAAAGCTAGAATTAATAATATATTTAAACGATATTATCATGAAAGCATTTAATAATCAAAATACTTCTGAAAAAATTAATATTCTTTATATAGGCAACATTGAAGAAGTAACTTTAAACTTAAAAAATTTAGAAGGCTTTCAATCCAACTTCACTCATTACAAAAAATCAATCACGGCATATAACGATATCAAAAAAAACAAAACAGAATATGATATCATTTTTTGCGATTCGGAAATGATAGGCATAAATGCCATAGAATTTTATCAATTAATTAAAAAAATAGAGCTAGATAATACAATTTACATTATTACAACTCAACACGAATTAAGTAGCCATTATGTAGAAAGTGCAAAAAAATTAAAAATTGATGATATTATTGAATTCCCTTTCAAAAAATCACAGTTATCAATTAGAATTAAATACCTTTTAAGTAAGCGGATAGATTTCCAAGAAAAAGCAATTGCCTCTAACATAAAAACAAACTACATTAAAAGAGGCTTCGATGTATTAATTTCATTCATTGCCATTATTTTGTTGAGTCCAATATTATTATTAGTGGCAATAATAATTAAATTTGATTCAAATGGTCCAATATTTTATACAAGCCAACGTGTTGGAATTGGTTACCGAATTTTCAAATTTATTAATTTCAGAAGCATCTATTCAGAAACTGATAAAATGATTGATTCATTGAAAAATCATTCTAACTCAAAAGAAACTAGAAATGTCCTAATTGAAGAATGCACTAAATGTAAAAGTTTGGGAACTCCATGCTCCCCAATTTTAATAATTGAAGGGAGCGAAATTTGCGAAAACTTATATTTTATAAACAAGAAAAATAAAAGTTTATGTTTAATGAAATATTTAACAGAACCTGGAGTTACAAAATTTGGCCAATTTTTAAGGAAATCAAATATTGACAAGTTGCCTCAATTATTTAATGTTTTTAAGGGTGATATGAGTTTTGTTGGAAATAGACCACTATATTTGCACGAAGCTGAGCAACTAACTACAGATGAATGGTCAGAAATATTTAATACCCCAATCGGAATTCAACTTTTTGGCAAATGAACAAAAAAAAGAAATGTAGCATGTTAACATCCTTTGGTGATAACAAATATTGCAAATGTTATTAAATGTTGGATTCACATTTGCACTAAAAGTAATTTAAAAATCTATTAAAATGGAAACAAATAATTTTACAGGAGAATATAACACTGATAAGTTAATGAGCTATGGTAATCCAACCATTATAAATAAAATGATTGAATTATTCATTAAATCATCAAACGACTTTTCTGAAAAAATGAGTATAGCAGTAAAAGAAAAAAATATTTTACAAGTAAAACAATTAGCGCATTGTATTAAGCCTTCTCTCGATTACCTAAATATTAATTCTTTAACAAATTTAATTAGAGATGTTGAATTGTCCTCTGAAATAAATAACGACATATCTGAAAAAATAAATGTCATTACTGAAAAATTAAAATCAATCACCTGTCAAATGAAAAAAGATTATTCAATATAATAAACGTATTTATAATCTACTTTTTTTGCTGTAAGCCGATTTTAAATGAATTCAAAATTATAAGTTTTAAAAATCTTATTTTTAAAACTTTTGCGAAAAATTAGAACTGTTATTTTGTTATTGAAGTTTACCATTTAATAAATTCATCAGATTTAGATTATTAATCCTAACAAACTATGAAAAAAATTGCTTTTTTAGATAGTAAAGTAAAAAAATCATTTGACGAATTTG
>CAIYSA010000143.1 GCA_903928655.1 uncultured Bacteroidota bacterium | reverse complement strand
TAATTATTATACAAATAAATCATTAAATTTGGCTTTAGCCAAAACACAGCTATGTCATTTTTAAAAATATGGATACATCTTGTATTCTCTACAAAAAATAGGGAACCATTTTTAACAAAAGATATTAGATATAAGGTTCACCAACACATTATTGAAAATTGTAAAGAAAAAGATATTTTTATAATCGCAGTAAATGGTTATACAGATCATTTGCATTGCTTAATTTCACTTGGCAAAAAACAAAGTATTGCGAAAATTGCACAATTAATAAAAGGAGAATCTTCTTTTTGGATTAATAAAAATACAATTTGTAAAACTAAATTTAGTTGGCAAGATGATTATTTTGCAGTTTCTGTAAGCGAATCACAAGTTGGAACTGTGAAAAAATATATTCAAAATCAGGAAGCACATCATTCAAAATCTACTTTTAGCAATGAAGTGGATGAATTTATGAAAAAATATAATTGGGATAGTACAGACAATAAATAAAACCGTTAACTTCAAAATATATGAAAATTCTATCAATACTTTTTTTAATATCAATCATATTTGTTTCTTGTGGATTAACTGACGACATCACTAAAAAAGATTCGCCAACAACTGGTAAAATAAATTTATTTTATGACGAAGGCTTAACACTTCACATCAATAATCAAATTTCAACATTCAAAACAACCTATACTTATGCTGAAATTAATTTAGTTTCAACCGATGAAAAGACTTGTATTGAAGCGCTTTTTAATGATAGTGCAAAAGTAATTGCTATTTCACGACTGTTGAGTGAGGAAGAAATTGGAAAATTTAAACAAAAAAATATTTCAGTAAATACCTCATTAGTAGCAAAAGATGCTATTGCAATTGTTGTAAATAAAAACTTTGGTGATTCTAGTATTTCTATTAATCAATTAAAACAATTACTAAGTGGTAATGATAGTTTATACGTGAAAGGAAATCACTTAAATGTTGTTTTTGACAATCAAAATTCTGGAAGTATCCGTCAATTAAAAGATTCTTTACTTAAAAAAACCAACTTTGGAAAAAACTGCTCGGCAGTAAAAAATACACCTGAACTTATCAAATCAATTTCACAAAACTCATTATCAATTGGCATTTGCGACTTTGCATGGTTTAGTGATAAAGATGATATAACAACAAAAGAGTTTTTAAAAACAACTAAGATATTAGCTGTTTCAAAAAAAGATTTTGAAAAAGCCTATATGCCAGATCAATCAAATATTGCAACAAGTGATTATCCCTTGCTAAGAAATATATGTATTATTCGCCGTAGTTCAGAATTTACATTAGGCAAAGGAGTAGAAACATTTATTGCTGGACCTGTAGGACAAATAATGTTTTTAAAACAAGGCTTGCCGCCACACCGTCAAGAAGAAAGATTAATTGAAGTTGATTTAAGTCCTTTAAAATAAAAGGAATTATTTTTTATAAATAAGGGCAACAGCATAAGCATTAACACCTTCTTCTCTGCCAACATATCCAAGCTTTTCATTAGTAGTTGCTTTTATTGAAATATCGTTTACACTAATATTCATAATTGGAGCCAATACATTTTGCATGGCTTCGATATGTGGATTAATTTTTGGAGCCTCTAAACTTAAAGTGGAATCAATATTTCCAATACCATAACCGTTTTTATCTAATAAGGCAACCACTTCTTTTAATAAGAGTTTACTATCAGCACCTTTATATCGCTCATCAGTATTAGGAAAATGGAAACCAATATCTTTTAAATTTGCAGCACCTAGTAAGGCATCACATATAGCATGTAATAAAACATCAGCATCGCTGTGCCCAACACAACCTTTTTCAAATTCTAGTTTAATACCGCCTAACCAAAGCTCTCTTTCTGTGCCCAAGGGATGCACATCAAAACCAAAACCAACTCTAATATTAATCATAAGCAGTATTTATATTTTTTAAGAATTACTAAAACAAAGATATCAAAAATTAAAAGGAATTCTATACCTGAAAAATGGATTTGATAGAATTTAAAGTTTTATTTTCTATCATATTGGCAACATTTTGTAACTCAATATAAACGATATCATCTCCTTCATACTTTTCGTTATCGTGACCAACAAATGAAATAAAAAAAAGGGAGATTAAAAATCTCCCTCAAATTAATTATTGAATCATTATCTTTTTAACTTCTAAACCATCATCGGAGCTTATTTTTAAAAAATAAGATCCCTTTGCAATATCAGTTATAGAAATTGATGTTTTATAATTACCAAAAACTTCGCCGGCATTTATTTCTTTAACTATTTTACCGGTTAAATCAATTACTTGAAATAAGACCGTAGATGCTTTTTTTACATTTAATTCAATTGTAAAATTTTCTGTTGCAGGATTTGGAAAAATAGAAACATCAGAAATATTATTTTCAATAGTATTAATACCTATAATACTTCCACTGAAGGCTAAATTATCTACCCATAAATAATCATTATTTGTAGGAGTTGTTCCACTTGCTTTAAGCACAATCATACAACTATCAGGAGCAACCGAACTTGTGTAAGTTAAGTTGACGGTAAAAGTAGCCCAACTCATTGCCATCCCAGTCAATGTAACGCTTCCTGTGGCTACAACATTTCTCATATTTGTAACTGTATTCCACTTAGTTAATTTAACTAAAACAGAACCTTGACTAGATCCATAAATCATGTGTTGCCAATTACCCGTTAAACGGACAGGTTGTTGGGTAAATGGTAACCCTGCAACACCTTGCATTGTTGGAGCATCTAATTTACCATATACAGCAACTCCATTAACTACAGAAGTTGAAACAGTTTTAGAAGTTAACATTAGATAGGATGCTCCTGGGCTCCCTGGCATTCCTTTTGTTGCAGTATAAACCCCAGCTAAGGCCGTATAATTATTTAAAGTTTCCCAATTATCAGGATTACTATATGCTCCCATACTTGTCCAGTTTTCGAAACCATTATTAAGAATTTGAGCGAAGGCTGATACTGAAATAAATGATGAAACAGTAAATGTGAATAGAATTTTTTTCATAGTTATTATTTTAGTTTTTTGATTTCAATATTAATGTTCTGAATTATCAATAATTTGATAATATATATAAAGGCATAAACAAATGTATTAAAACAAATATGTAGTAGCAAATAATCAGAATTAATAAAGAGTTCGAAAAAAATTACATTATTGAATTCTTAAAAAGAATACGATTATTAGAAAGTATTATAAAAAAATTATGAAAAAAAAGAGAAGATAACTCTTCTCTTTTTAATCTAAAAAAACAACTAAAATTTATTTTACTGGAATAACAGATGATGGAACAACAATAATTGTTGCTAAACCTGCTTTAGCTTGCACATGAGCTGGGTTTA
>CAIYSA010000142.1 GCA_903928655.1 uncultured Bacteroidota bacterium | reverse complement strand
CCTTTTCTACGCACAATTTTACAATCTACGCTTCTTTTTTTGATGGATGCTCTAACTTTCATTTCAATTAGTTATTTAGTCTTAAATTTATTTTTTATTATTCTGAAATACTTATTTATACCTGTATGTTATTCTTCCTTTTGATAAATCATAAGGGCTCATTTCCAACTTCACTTTATCTCCAGTTAATATTTTTATATAATGCATTCTCATTTTACCAGAAATATGAGCTATTAAAGTATGTCCATTTTCAAGTTCCACTCTAAACATGGCATTACTCAATGATTCGAGGATTACTCCATCTAACTCAATGTTTGCTTGTTTTGCCATATTATGCTTGTTGCATCGTCATTTGGTTACTACTTCTTCCCTTCACTCTTCCGTTTTTCATTAAACCATCATAATGACGATTTAATAAATATGTTTCTATTTGCTGTAAAGTATCTAAAACAACACCTACTAAAATCAATAAAGACGTTCCTCCAAAGAAATCTGCAAAAGCACTGTTTATTCCCATTTTTAATGCAAATGCTGGTAAAATCGCAACAAAAGCTAAAAATATGGAACCTGGCAAAGTAATTCGAGACATTACTTGATCAATAAATTCTGCCGTGCTTTTTCCTGGCTTAACGCCTGGAACAAACCCACCATTTTTCTTCATGTCATCAGCTAATTGATTAGGGTTAATCATAATTGCAGTGTAAAAATAAGTAAACGCAATAATTAAACTTGCAAATATAAAATTATACCAAAATCCATATCTATCAGCAAAGACACCACCAGTACCACCGGACATTCCTGATATTGCAGAAGGAATAAACATTATAGCTTGTGCAAAGATAATTGGCATAACTCCTGCCGCATTTACTTTTAATGGTAAATACTGACGTACACCTCCTACTTGTTTATTTCCAACAATTTTCTTTGCGTACTGAACTGGGATACGTCGAGTTCCTTGAACTAATAATATACAACTTACGATAATAAATAGTAAGAATACAATTTCAATTAAAAACATTATTAAACCTCCACCAGCACTTTCCAAACGAGCACCAAACTCAGAAGTAATAGCAAAAGGTAAACGAGATATAATACCAATCATAATTAGAATTGAAATACCATTTCCAATACCCTTATCAGTTATTCTTTCACCTAACCACATAATAAACATAGTTCCTGCTACTAAAATAATGGTTGATTGAATTCCAAACCATGCTGGATCAATACCAACAACTCCTGGTTTTGTATAAACTTGAGCCGCTAAATAACCAGGCGCTTGAACTGCGGTTACAGCAACTGTTAAAAAACGAGTATACTGATTAATTTTTTTACGTCCACTTTCTCCTTCTTTTTGCATCTTTTGAAAGTATGGCACCGCCATTCCTAACAACTGAATGATAATCGAAGCAGTGATATAAGGCATGATACCTAAACCAAAGATTGAAGCTCTACTAAAAGCACCACCTGCAAAGGCGTTAATTAATGCAATAATTCCTCCATCATTTGCTGAATTTGCATTTGCCTCAGCTAATACTTGAGTATTAATGCCAGGCAAAACAACATACGAACCTAAACGATAGATAAGAATCAAACCAAGGGTTGTTAAAATCCTTTGCTTTAATTCTTCTATCTTCCAAATGTTTTGGAGTGTTTCTAAAAAACGCTTCATATACTAATTTAAATTTCTACTAATTATAATTCTGTTGCTACTCCACCTTTTGCTTCAATTGCTGCTTTAGCAGTTGCAGTAAATGCGTGAACCGTAATGTTTACTTTAGATTTTAATTCACCTCTTCCTAATATTTTAATCATATCAGTTTTAGAAGCAACACCGTTTTGAATTAAAACTTCTCTTGTAATTTCAGTGATGTTTTTTGAATCAACAATACGTTGAATAGCATCTAAATTTACACCAGTGTGCTCAATACGATTAATGTTTTTAAACCCGAATTTAGGAACACGACGTTGTAAAGGCATTTGACCACCTTCAAAACCACGTTTTTTAGAGTGACCAGAACGAGATTGAGCACCTTTGTGTCCACGAGTAGCTGTTCCACCACCGCCAGAACCTTGTCCGCGACCTCTTCTGTAATTATTTTGTACCGAACCTTCAGCAGGTGATAATGTATTTAATTTCATTTGAATTTATTTTATTAATTAAACGTTTTCTACTGTAACTAAATGAGCAACAGCATTTATCATACCTTGTATTTGAGGTGTAACCTCTTTTACAACACTATGATTTAATTTTTTTAATCCTAAAGCCTGAACTGTAGCTCTTTGTCTAAGGTTTCTTTTAATGAAACTTTTAGTTAGTGTTACTTTTACTTGTGCCATATTTTCTTAATATTATCCGTTAAAAACTTGATCTAATGTAATTCCTCTTTGACGTGAAATAGCTAAAGGGTCGCGCATTTTTGCTAAAGCATCAATAGTTGCTTTTACAACATTATGTGGATTTGAAGATCCTTTTGATTTAGCAAGTACATCAGTAATACCAACGCTTTCTAATACTGCACGCATTGCACCGCCTGCAATTACACCTGTACCATGAGCTGCTGGCTTCAAAAATACACGAGAACCACCAAATTTGCCATTTTCAGAATGAGGAACAGTACCTTTCAATACTGCAACCTTTACTAAATTTTTCTTAGCATCATCAATCCCTTTAGTAATTGCATCTGTAACTTCATTTGCTTTTCCTAAACCGTGACCAACAACACCTTTTTCATCACCAACTACAACAATAGCAGCGAAACTAAAGTGACGACCACCTTTTGTAACTTTGGTCACACGTTGAATCGCAACTAACTTATCTTTTAGTTCGATATCTGTTGACTTAACTTTTTTTACAACTTCTTTTGACATGTTATGTATGTTCTTTTATTACTAATTAAAATTTTAAACCTGCTTCACGAGCGCCTTCAGCTAATGATTTAATACGACCATGGTATAAATAACCATTTCTATCAAATACGATGCTGCTAATTCCTGCAGTACTTGCTTTTTCAGCAACTAATTTACCAACAGCTTTTGCTTTATCAACTTTGTTAGCTTTTGTGTCTTTGATAGATTTATCATCAGAACCTGCTGCTAATATAGTTTTCCCTGTTTTATCATCTATTAATTGTGCATATATTCCTGCATTACTTCTAAATACACTTAAACGTGGTGTTGAAGCAGTTCCGTTAATAGTTTTACGGATCTTAAGTTTAATTCGTTCTCTTCTTTGTTTTTTATTGAGTGCCATCTTTCCAGTTTTTTGAAGATGATTAATACTAATTGAATTATGTTATTTTTTACTTGCAGATTTACCAGCTTTACGACGTAAAATTTCGCCAGCAAATTTGATACCTTTTCCTTTATATGGCTCAGGTTTACGTAAAGAACGTATTTTAGCTGCTACCATACCAAGTAATTGTTTATCAGAACTTTCTAAAGTTACAGTTGGGTTTTTACCTTTTTCTGAAGCTGTTGTTATTTTTATTTCCTCTGGTAATTCAAATAAAACATTATGAGAGAAACCTAAAGATAATTCTAATAATTGACCTTTGTTAGAAGCACGGTAACCTACACCAACTAACTCTTGTTCAGTTTTGTAACCTTCAGAAACACCTTTAACCATATTTGCAATTAAAGAACGGTATAATCCGTGTAATGCTCTATGTCTTTTATGTTCTGTTGGACGAGAAACGTTAATCGTTCCATCTTCTAACTTTACGGTAATATCTGGATCAATCGTTTGCGATAATGAACCTAACTTTCCTTTAACTGTTACTTTTGTTCCAGCTATATTTACATCTACTCCTGCGGGTACTGTAATTGGTAATTTTCCTATACGTGACATGTTTTTCTCTTTCTAAATTATGAAATGTAACATAAAACTTCGCCACCGATATTAAGCTTTTTAGCTTCCTTATCAGTCATTACACCTTTTGATGTAGAGATTATAGCAACGCCTAATCCGTTTAATACTCTTGGCATAGTATCAACTCCAGTATACTTACGTAAACCTGGTTTTGAAATTCTGTCTAATGTACGAATAGCAGATAGTTTGTTTGTTGAATTGTATTTCAAGGCTATTTTAATAGTTCCTTGTTTCTTCTCGTTTTCCTCAAACTTATAGTTTAAGATATAACCTTTTTCAAAAAGAATTTTAGTTATTTCTTTTTTAAGATTAGAAGCTGGAATCTCAACGATTCTGTGATTTGCACTAATTGCATTTCTAACGCGAGTTAGGTAATCTGATATTGTATCTGTCATTTTATTTGTTTTTATATGTTATCCCGACTTTCAGGATAATTATACGTTAATACTCTTTTTTTAGAAGCTTGATTTGGTAACACCTGGTATTAAACCAAATAAAACCATTTCACGGAAAGTCACACGACTAATACCAAAATCTCTCATGTATCCACGTGGACGACCCGTTAATTTACAACGGTTACGCATACGTACTTTACAAGAATTTTTTGGTAACTTTTGTAAGCCCATTGAATCTCCTGCTTTTTTTAATTCTGCTCTTTTTGCTGCGTGTAAATCTACTAATCTTTTTCTTTTAGTATCGCGAGCGATCATGTTAATTTTTGCCATTCTTTTGTCTCTTTAAATATTATTTCTTTTTGAAAGGAATACCGAATTCAGTTAATAATGCGTGAGCTTCTTTATCAGTTGGTGCAGAAGTTACAAATGTAATATCCATACCTGATATTTTACTAACTTTATCAATATCAATTTCAGGGAAAATGATTTGTTCAGTGATACCTAATGTATAATTACCACGACCATCAAATCCTTTATCATTAACACCTTTAAAATCACGAATACGTGGAAGTGAAGATGCGATTAAACGATCTAAAAATTCGTACATTTTATCGCCACGTAATGTAACACGCACACCAATAGCAACACCTTTACGTAATTTAAAGTTTGAGATATCTTTTGTAGAATAAGTTGGAACAGCTTTTTGACCAGTAATAGTAGTCATTTCTTTAACTGCTGATTCAATCATTTTCTTATCAGAAACAGCATCACCAATACCTTGGTTGATACAAATTTTTTGCAATTTAGGAACTTGCATTACTGAAGAATATTGAAATTGTTTTTTCAAGTTCTCTGCAATTTCACCTTTATATTTGTCCTTTAAACGAGGAGAATAAGTTGTAGCCATTATTTAATTACTGCTTTAGTTTTTTTAGAAATACGTTCAATTTTATTAGTAGTAGCATTTACAACTCTACCAATTCTAACTGTTTTTCCAGCTTCAACAAACATTAAGTTCGAAATATGGATAGTGCCTTCTTGTTTAACAATACCACCATCAGCATTTTTTGCGCTTGGTTTAGTGTGTTTGCTAATCATGTTAACTCCTTCTACAGTTACTCTTTCTTTTTTTGTATCAATTAATACAATTTTACCTTCTTGGCCTCTGGATTCGCCAGATATTACTTTTACAGTATCGCCTTTTTTTAATTTTAACTTTGACATTTCTTTTTTATCTTTTATATTAAAGCACTTCTGGTGCTAATGAAATGATTTTCATGAATGACTTATCGCGTAATTCACGAGCAACTGGTCCAAAAATACGAGTTCCACGTATTTCATCACCTTGGTTTAATATAACACAAGCGTTATCATCAAAGCGAATATAAGAACCATCAGCACGACGAATTTCTTTTCTAACTCTAACAACTACTGCTTTATGTACAGTTCCTTTTTTTACATTACCTGAAGGTAAAGCATGTTTTACAGTAACAACAATTTTGTCTCCAACTGATGCGTAGCGTTTTTTAGTTCCGCCTAACACACGGATAACTAGAACTTCTTTTGCTCCGCTGTTATCTGCTACTGCTAATCTTGATTCGTTTTGTACCATTATTTCTTATTAACTTTATATAAGTATTATTTCACTTTCTCTAAAACTTCAACTAAGCGCCAGTTTTTTGTTTTGCTTAAAGGACGAGTTTCGCTAATTTTTACAGTATCACCGATACTACATTCATTATTTTCATCATGAGCAACAAACGTTGACGTTTTGTTAACGAATTTACCGTATTTAGGATGCTTTACTTTACGCATTACTGCAACAACAATCGATTTTGTCATCTTGTTGCTTTTAACGATTCCTACTTTTTCTTTTCTTAAATTTCTCTCTTCCATTGCTATTATTATTTAGTAGCTTTAATTCTTTTTGTTAATTCTGTACTCAAACGAGCAATATCCTTACGACTATCGCGAATTTTGATCGGGTTTTCGATTGGAGAAATTGCATGATTTAATTTCAATTTTGAAAAAACTGCCTTTTCTTCTTTCATTCTAGCTTGTAACTCAACAGTTGACAATGCTATGATATCTTTATTTTCCATTTCTTAATCCTATTTTAATATTAAACTGCGTCAGCTACGTAATCTCTACGAACTACAAATTTAGTAACAATTGGTAATTTTTGTGCAGCTAAACGTAAAGCTTCTTTTGCTACTTCTAAAGGCACACCTTCAGCTTCAAATAACATACGACCTCTTTTAACTGGAGCAACCCAATATTCAGGAGCACCTTTACCTTTACCCATACGAACCTCTGCTGGTTTTTTAGTAATTGGTTTGTCAGGGAAAATGCGAATCCAAACTTGACCTTCACGTTTCATGAAACGAGTAAGTGCAATACGCGCTGATTCTATTTGACGAGCTGTAACCCAACTTTCATCCAATGCTTTTATTCCAAATGAACCAAAGGCTAATTGATCACCTCTTTTGGTGTCGCCTCTCATTTTCATTTTGTGCATTTTTCTATATTTCGTTCTTTTTGGCTGTATCATGACTTAATTGTATGTTATGCTAATTTTTTAACTATTTCTTTTCGTTTCTGTTATTATCTCTTTTTGGACCACGAGGTGCAAATTTTGGTGCTGGAGTTGAAGCTCCACCTTTCTTTTCTTTATCTAAACCGAAGTTAGGAGATAAATCACGTTTACCATAAATTTCACCTTTGCAAATCCAAACTTTAATTCCTATACGACCATAAGTTGTATGAGCTTCAGCAATTGCATAATCAATATCAGCACGCAATGTTTGTAATGGAGTACGTCCTTCTTTGTATCCTTCAGAACGAGCCATCTCAGCTCCACCTAAACGACCAGATACTAATATTTTAATCCCTTCAGCACCCATACGCATTGTTGATGCAATTGACATTTTTGCTGCTCTACGAAAAGAAATACGTCCTTCAATTTGACGAGCAATACTATCAGAAACTAAACGAGCATCTAATTCTGGACGTTTAATTTCAAAAATATTAATTTGAACTTCCTTTTTAGTAACTTTTTTTAATTCTTCTTTTAATTTATCAACTTCTTTACCGCCTTTTCCAATGATGATACCTGGACGAGCTGTATTTATAGTAACTGTAATTAATTTTAGAGTTCTTTCGATAATAATTTTTGAAATACTACCTTTTGGTAAACGAACTTTTAAATATTCGCGTATTTGTGTATCTTCTACTAATTTATCAGCGTAATTTCTTCCGCCAAACCAGTTAGAATCCCAACCTTTAATAATTCCTAAACGTAAACCTATTGGATTTGCTTTTTGTCCCATTTCCTTATCTTAATTTTTATTATCTTGTTTAGCTATTGCTGCTGCTTTTCTTTCAGCTTTTTTAGTACTAACTACTCCAGTTCCTACTTCTAATGTTACGTGGTTAGAACGTTTTCTAATTCTGTATCCGCGTCCTTGAGGAGCAGTACGTAAACGTTTAGCCATTAACGCGCTATCAACCATTAAAGAAGTAACGAATAATGTATTTTCTTCTGCAGTCGATCCAGTTTTTGCTTCATAATTGGTTATAGCCGATTTTAAAACTTTTTCTAAACGACCTGAAGCTTCACGTGTATTAAATTTTAATACATTTAATGCTTTGTGAACTTCCATTCCTCTTACTAAATCCGCAACTTGACGCATTTTACGAGGAGATGTAGGACAACGATTTAATTTAGCAACAAAAATATTTTTGTTTGCTTCTTTACGTGCCTCTGCTACTAATCTTTTTCTTTTACCCATGACTTAATTTCTTTATCGACGAATTATTTCTTGTTATTACCTGAATGACCTTTGAATTGACGTGTGATTGAAAATTCACCTAATTTATGCCCAACCATGTTTTCTGTACAATAAACTGGGATAAATTTGTTTCCGTTATGCACAGCAAAGGTATGACCTACCATTTCTGGATAAATAACTGAACGACGAGCCCAAGTTTTTAATACTGTTTTCTTGTTACTCTCATTCATTTGAGTAACTTTTTTCTCTAAATTGTGGTCAATAAAAGGACCTTTTTTTAATGATCTTGCCATTTTTTGTTTTTTAGTTTTGAATTAGTCAAAAGACTAACCATTAAACGTTAATTATTATTTACTTCTTCTTTTAATTATATGTTGATTTGAAGATTTTGCTTTATATCGAGTTTTAAATCCTTTAGAAGGTATACCGTTACGAGAACGTGATTGTCCACCTGATGCGCGGCCTTCACCTCCACCCATTGGATGATCTACTGGATTCATTGCTACTGGACGTGTACGAGAACGACGACCTAACCAACGGCTACGACCTGCTTTACCGCTTATTTCTAAGCTATGATCAGGATTTGAAGTAGCTCCAATTGTAGCTTTACAAGTAATTAAAATCATACGTACTTCACTAGAAGGCATACGTAAAATTGCATATTTACCATCACGAGCAGTTAACTGAGCGTAAGTTCCAGCACTACGTGCCATTGCTCCACCTTGTCCTGGACGTAACTCAATGTTTGAAATAATTGTTCCTAAAGGAATATCGGATAAAAACATACAGTTACCAACTTCTGGAGTTGCTGTTGCGCCAGACATAACTTTTTTACCAACTTCTAAACCATGTGGAGCTAAAATATAACGTTTTTCTCCATCTTTGTAATGAATTAAAGCAATACGAGATGTTCTGTTTGGATCATATTCAATTGAAGCAACAGTTCCTTCGATACCATCTTTACTTCTTTTGAAATCAATAATACGGTATTGTTTTTTATGACCACCTCCAATATTACGGATTGTCATTTTACCAGTATTATCACGTCCACCACTATTTTTAACTGAAGTTAATAAGCTTTTTTCTGGAACGTTTGTTGTAATGTCTGAATTATCAGTTGCTATTTTAAAACGTTGACTCGGAGTTAACGGTCTGAATTTTTTTAATGCCATTTTCTTTTTCTTTTATCAGATTAAATATTAGCGTAAAAATCGATCATTTCGCCTGCCTTTAATGTGACAAAAGCTCGTTTTGAACGGTTTACGCGGCCTACAGCAATACCACGAGTGGTGTTACGAGTTTTTACTTTACCAACGTATTGTTGCGTATTTACCGCATCAACTTTTACACCGTACATTTCTTCAACAGCTTTTCTAATTTGTACTTTGTTGGCGCTTCTTTCAACCACAAAACCATAGCGATTCAACTTCTCGGCCAAAGAAGTCATCTTTTCGGTGATGATTGGTTTTATTAATATTCCCATTTTATTTATTTAATAATGATTCTAATACTTTTACCGAACTCTCTAATAATATTATTGATTGTGCATTAACAATATCGTAAGTGTTTAAATCTGTAGCTTTTACAACTTTAGCACCCTGTAAATTTCGGGACGACAAATATACGTTATTATTCGTATCGCCCAACACTAAAATTGTTTTTTTATCAGCTAAATTCAAATTATTAATTAAATCAACGTAATTTTTAGTTTTTGGAGCTTCAAAGGTGAAATCTTCTAAAACTGTAATAGCGTTTTCTTTTGCTTTATAAGATAAAGCTGAAACACGAGCTAATACTTTTACTTTTTTATTTAATTTAAAAGAATAATCACGAGGACGAGGACCGAATGCACGACCACCACCTATGAATAATGGTGACTTCATTGAACCCGCACGAGCTCCACCAGTACCTTTTTGTTTCTTTAATTTTTTAGTTGTTCTAGATATTTCAGCACGTTCTTTGGATTTATGAGTTCCTTGACGTTGAGCTGCTAAATAATGTTTAACATCTAAATATATACTATGATCACTTGGTTCTGCACCAAAAATCACATCTGCTAATTCTACTTTTTTAGCAGTCTTTTTTCCACTTATGTTTAATACTTCTACTTGCATGATTACTTTTGAATTGTAACGTAAGACCCTTTAGCACCTGGAATAGAACCTTTGATTAAAAGAAGGTTTTTTTCTGGCATTATTTTAACTACTACTAAATTTTGGATTTTTTTTCTATCTCCACCCATTCTACCAGCCATACGCATACCTTTAAATACACGAGACGGATCTGAAGATGCTCCTAATGAACCTGGCGCTCTAGAACGGTCATGTTGACCATGAGTTGAACCACCTACTCCACCAAAACCATGACGTTTTACAACACCTTGAAAACCTTTACCTTTTGATGTACCAACAATATCAACATATTCACCTTCAGTAAATAATTCAACAGTTATGATATCACCTAAGTTTTTTGTTTCTTCAAAAGAACGGAATTCAACAATTTTACGTTTTGGAGTCGTTTTTGATAATTCAAAATGACCTTTCATAGCTGATGAAGTGTGTTTTTCTTTCTTCTCGTCAAAAGCTAATTGTAAAGCTGAGTAACCGTCTTTTTCATTGGTTTTTACTTGTGTAACAACACAAGGACCCACTTCTATAACTGTGCATGGCACATACTTGCCATTGGCATCGAAGAAGCTCGTCATTCCTATTTTTTTACCAATTAATCCTGACATTTTATTTATTGTTTATTATTTATTTAATTATTCTATTTGTTCTAATCTCCCAAAGCTTTATGAAAAAGAGATCAATATTTCGGCTAACTCAACTAAACTTTAATCTCTACTTCTACTCCACTAGGCAATTCTAACTTCATTAAAGCATCAACAGTTTTTGAAGAAGAACTGTAAATGTCTAACAAACGCTTGTAATCACACAATTGGAATTGATCACGCGCTTTTTTGTTTACATGCGGTGATTTTAATACTGTAAAAATTCTTTTGTTAGTAGGTAAAGG
>CAIYSA010000141.1 GCA_903928655.1 uncultured Bacteroidota bacterium | reverse complement strand
TAAAAGGTGATATTTATTATAATAATGATTTAGCTGCTTGGAGAAAAGCGGTTAATACCTTTAAGTTAAGAGTATTGATCCAATTAAGTAAATACGAGTCGGATGCAGATTTGAACATCAAACAAAAATTTGCTGCAATCATCAACGATCCTGCTACTTATCCGGTATTTACAAGCATGACTGATAACATGTCATACAAGTATAATAATGTATTTAATAAGTATCCAAGAAATCCAGATGAATACGGATTTGATGCAACACGTATTAATATGTCTGCAACTTATTTAAATAACTTAATTACCATTCAAGATCCACGGGTATTTATGGTTGCAGAACCTGCAGATTCATTAGTTAGAGCAGGTGCAGCTAAAAATTCATTTGCAGCATTTAATGGTGCTAGTAGTGGAGAGGATTTAGCAAACATGAGTGGTAAAGCAGCTGAAGGTTTATATTCTTTTGTTAACCGTAAAAGATATTACAGCACTTACACTGCCGAAGACTGCATTCAAGTTGGTTATCTTGAATTATGTTTCAACATGGCAGAAGCTATCAACAGAGGATGGATTGGTGGAAATGCTGAAACTTGGTATCAAGAAGGGATTAAATTATCTCAGGCATTCTACGGAATTAAGGATGGAGCAAATACGGTGATTTTCCAAAAAGTTGGTGGTACGTTAACAGAATCAGAATCATTTACCATTAACTTTGATTGGGCTACTTATTATGCACAACCTGCAGTTCAATACCAAGGTGGCGCAAACGGTTTAAACCAAATTTTATCACAAAAGTACTTTGCATTTTACCAAAATAGTGGTTGGGAAGCATATTACAATTGGAGAAGAACAGGAATACCTACTTTCTTAGTAGGTCCGGGTTCTGGTAACTCTGAGCGTGTTGCCTTAAGATTCCAATATCCAAATTCGGAAAAGTCGGCTAACGCTGCAAATGTTAATGAGGCTATTACTAGACAATTTGCTGGTAACGATGGTATCAACGAAAAAATGTGGATTATAAAATAATTTTAAATTAGTTTAAATATTTTATTTGCAATAGAGGTTGTTTTGGCAACCTCTATTGCTTTTTTAAAGACAAATGGAAAAAGAAGCGGCGGCAAAAGTAGTTGAATTGATTATTCAACTTTTCAATAAAAAAGGAGACGATATGTATATCGGAGAACCAGTAACTAAATACCAACACATGGTGCAAAGTGCCATGATTGCGCAAGACTTAGGTTATGCCGACGAATTGGTCATTGCTGCTTTATTACATGATATTGGGCACGTTTGTGTAGAAATGACACCAGAAAATGACATGAACGGTTTTGGAATTAAAAACCATGATTTAGTTGGCGCCGAATTATTGCGCGAAAACGGATTTTCAGCATTAGTTGTTTCTACAGTAGAAAATCATGTTGCAGCGAAAAGGTATTTGTGTACTAAATTTCAAAATTATTACGATCAATTATCACATGCAAGTATCGAAACCTTAAAATTACAAGGTGGTTTGATGAGCGACCAAGAAGTATCGGATTTCGAAAATCGTCCTTATTTCGAAGAGAATGTTCAGATTAGAAAAATAGATGAATTGGCTAAAGATGAACACATGCAAATTGTGGCTGTAGAATATTATGAATCAATGTTATTGAATCACTTATTAAGGTAATATGAATCATACAATTAAACTTGTGGTTTTTGATATGGCAGGCACCACCATCGAAGAAAACAACCTTGTTTATAAAAGTTTGTTATTAACCATTGTTCAGAATGGATATGAGTGCACGCTCGAAGAAGTGTTGGAGCATGGTGCAGGTAAAGAAAAGCGCAATGCAATTGAAGATATTTTAAAAGTAATTCATGTCGAAGAAATCGATGGTATTACTATTGATAAATTATACAATAAGTTTAAATATAATTTAGAAATTGCATACGAACATGCTTTTATTTCGGCAAAAGATAATGCAGAAATTGTTTTCGAAAAAATAAACAACCAGGGTATTTATATTGTTTTAAATACTGGATATGATAGACTCACCGCAACCAAATTACTCAATAAATTAAATTGGTTTCAATCTATACATTATGATTTATTGGTAACGGCTACAGATGTTACCAATGGCAGGCCGCATCCTGATATGATCATTAAAGCCATATCACATTTTAACATCGATGATGCCCAATCAGTTTTAAAAATTGGCGATTCAACAATTGATATTTTAGAAGGCAAAAATGCTAATTGTGGCATCACTATAGGTATTACAACTGGTGCACAAACAAGAGAACAGTTAAGCCAAGCAAATCCAGATTACATCATTGATAATTTAATAGATTTGCTTCCGATAATTCATTTATAATGCAAACTTATTTGCAATTCAATAAAAACGAATCATTATTAAAGGCATTTAATTCCAATAAGTTTTTAACTGTATTGGTTATATCTACAGCAGCATTTGTGGTCTATACCTCTATGTACGGATTCCGCAAACCATTCACAGTAGGGACTTACAACAACCAAACTTTCTTAGGAATCAATTATAAAATTTGCTTAGTTATTGCACAAGTAATTGGTTACATGATAAGCAAATTTTTTGGCATATCATATATTGCAAAAATTAATCCAAAAAAAAGGGCCATTACATTAGTTGCTTGTATTGCCATTGCTTGGCT
>CAIYSA010000140.1 GCA_903928655.1 uncultured Bacteroidota bacterium | reverse complement strand
TCTACTCCTTTGCAAAACTGGACTTTTAATATTCCAGCAAATACAACAAAAACAGTAACGGCAATTTACCCTTCTGTTGGCGGAGTTCCATTACCACTTTCTGTGTTATCTATATTTCCTCATTCTCACAAGGTATGCACCGCTATTACTAATTATGCTCAAAATGGATCAACAATAATTCCATTATGTCGCATTAATAAATGGAATTTTGAATGGCAAGGATTTTATACATTTCCTAATTTGGTAAAAATACCAACAGGTTATACAATTAAAGGATCTCATTATTTTGACAACACTGCTACTAATCCTTTTGCACCTATTTCAACTGCTGTAGTTGCAGGTGTTTCAACTGCTGATGAAATGGTTTTTGATGGATTAATGTGGACGTATTATTATCCTGGTGATGAATTAATTGATATTGGTTCTATTTTAGCGGCCGACCCTTTATTAAATAATCCAGTAGGAATAAAAAATTTAGTAGAATCTGAAACTAAAATTTCTGTTTCTCCAAATCCTTTCTCAGATAAAGTTTCTTTATTTTACGAATTAAAAACTACTGAATTTGTTAGCATTGTGTTTTATAATGTATCAGGGCAAGAAGTGGCATCTCTTCCTGCAAGACTTCAAATACCTGGCAAGCACACAAGCGAATGGGATGGAAAAAATAATTTAGGAACGCAATTGGCTGCAGGTGTTTATACATACAAAATAAATATTGGCACAAAAAGTCATTCAGGAAAAATAATATTGAAATAAATAACTGATTAAGAAAATCCAATTAAAAAGCCCTTCAATTTGAAGGGCTTTTTAATTGTATAATTACTCATCGTTTTTTTTGATGAGATGTTTTTTAATCTTAACCTAAATACTGTTGAAGTAATTTACTACGAGAAGAATGACGTAAACGACGAATCGCTTTCTCTTTGATTTGACGAACACGTTCGCGAGTTAAATCAAATTTATCTCCTATTTCTTCAAGAGTTAATCCGTGATTTAAACCTATTCCGAAAAATAATTTAACAACATCTCTTTCTCTTTCAGTTAATGTAGATAAAGCTCTATCAATTTCTTTCGATAAAGATTCCATAATTAAACCAGCATCTGCTTTCAATGAATCATGGTTTACTAATACATCTAATAAAGAACTTTCTTCACCGTTAGCAAATGGCGCATCCATACTTACGTGACGACCAGATACTTTCATAGTATCAGAAACTTTATCAATTGGTAAATCTAATAATGTAGCAATTTCATCAGCACTTGGTTCGCGCTCAAATTCTTGCTCTAATTTAGAATATGCTTTGTTGATTTTATTTAAAGATCCAACTTGGTTTAAAGGTAAACGCACAATACGAGATTGCTCAGCTAATGCTTGTAAAATTGATTGACGAATCCACCAAACAGCATAAGAAATAAATTTAAATCCACGAGTCTCATCAAAACGACGAGCTGCTTTAATTAAACCTAAGTTTCCTTCATTAATTAAATCGGGTAAACTCAAACCTTGATTTTGATATTGTTTTGCAACCGAAACAACAAAACGTAAATTAGCACGAGTTAATTTTTCAAGAGAGGCTTGATCACCATCCTTAATTTTTTTCGCTAAAACAACTTCTTCTTCAGCAGTAATTAATTCTTCTCGTCCAATTTCTTGTAAATATTTATCTAAGGATGCACTTTCGCGATTAGTGATCGACTTGGTTATTTTTAGTTGCCTCATGATTGTGTGTTGTTTATAGCCTACAAAGTTAAGAAATTTTGCTCGTTTTTACAACTTTGTATTTCGTTGATTATTAGTTAATTGTAATTTTTGTGATTTATCATTATGTTAATTGAGTTTAATTACTCTTTTTTCATAAATCAAATGATTTTACATTCCAAATCCGTAATAAGCCCTCATGCCGTTTGGATATACGCCTTCAATTAAAACACCACCTGTTTTATTTTCAAGCATAGCTTGTACTTCTTTAATTGTTGTAATTTTCTTTTTATCAATGGATGTAATTACAAAACCTTCTTTTATGCCTGCATTTGCAAGTTTTCCGGCATCCAGTTTATGAATTTTAACTCCAAATTGTAATTTGTATTTTATTAAATCTTCAGCACTTAATTCTTCAAATTCAGCACCTAGTGAGTTAATTGAGGTTCTAAATACTTCTGGCTTTTTAATTATGCCTAAACTATTTTCTTTATTTTTTAAAACAATTGGAAGTATTATTTCTTTTTCATTTCTAATAATAGTTAAATTAATTTTATCACTTGGTCTAAATTTCCCAATTTGTTCAAGTAATTCAGAAGTACCTTTAACTGCCACATTTTCAACTTTAGTTACAATATCTCCAATTTTAATACCGGCTAATTCTCCAGCACCATTTTCGGTTAAACCATTTACGTATACACCTTTGAGTTGTTTGATTTGTTTTTCTTCTGCAAATTTTGCATCAATATCCTGAATGCTTAAACCAATATAAGCACGCTGAACCGCACCAAATTCGATTAAATCAGACACAACTTTTTTTACAATATTTACTGGAATTGCAAATGAATAGCCTTGATAGGAACCATTGTTTGAGGCAATAGCTGTATTTATACCAACAAGTTCTCCATTTGTATTGACCAATGCACCGCCGCTATTTCCTGGATTTACTGCCGCGTCAGTTTGTAAAAAAGATTCTATTGGCGCTAAACCACCTTGATTGTTTTCTAAAATATTGATATTTCTCCCTTTAGCACTAATAATACCAGCCGTTACTGTTGAATTTAAATTAAAAGGATTACCAACTGCCAAAACCCATTCTCCAATTTTTACAACATCTGAATTTCCATAATTAGCGAATGGTAAATTCGTTTCTTTTACTTTTAATAATGCTAAATCAGTTGTAGGATCCGTTCCAATAACCTCTGCCACGTAGCTGCGTTTATCATTTAATACAATTTCAATTTTTGATGCTCCTTTAACAACGTGGTTGTTTGTTACGATATATCCATCTTGGCTAATTACAACACCACTGCCGCTTCCTTGCATTTGGTTTGGTTGACGTTGCCTGCCTCCAAAAAACCAATCTTGAAATGGATCATATGAAAGGTTATTATTATTCTCCACAATGGTTTTAATATGGACAACAGAATTAATTGATTTTTCTGCAGCCAAAACAAAATCAGCACCGTTAGAATTTGGTAATGAGTTATAACTTGCTAATTGAGTTGGGGTAGAGTAGGGATTATAACTAATTTGATTTGAGGTTGGTTGAGGTAAAAAATAATAGTTTGCTATTAATGCAAACGCTCCACCAATGGCGCCAATGAAAGCTGTCGAGATTATTTTTTTCATAATTTTTGTTTTTTAAATTGTTAATTTTTGGATAGAGTTTTATCTATAACGCAAAATTAATTAGAAAGTTATGTTTAAAAGTTGTTTTTAACATTCATTAACTGCAAACAATTTTTTTGTAATTTTAGTATCGCAAATGTTAAAGTTTAAATATAAAATACCGCCTTTTGTTTTTGGAGTAACTATTGGTTTATTAATAGGAATTGTTTTTTTTATTTTTAAAATTGACGATTACATTAAAAAAATATCTAAGCCTTCAATAGAAAGTATTAAAGTTACTGAGCAATCTGTTAGTAATTCTTCTGAAAAGAAAGAAGAAAACACTTCAGATAAAAAATCAAAAATAAATACGAAGCAATCGCCAAATATAAATTATAGTGAAGTGGATGCCTTGTTGAATGATGAAAATGATATTACTGTTGCAAAAGAAGAATTACTTTCAGTTAAAAATATTAAGGTTATTGATTTAGATGCCAATAAAAAACAAGATACTTTAATTGGACAATTAGCAGGTGTTTCGAGCTCAGAGTACCCTAATTTGTTTTTTGTTGAGTTCTGGAAAACGCCTTTAAATTCAAAAGGATATCGTATGACTCGTAATAGAGTAATACTTTATGGATTATCCGACTTTAGCAATATTACTATTTATAAAGTTGAAGATAATTTTTATCTAAAAAATGATGAATTCGTTTATAAAATTTCGGCTGGTACAGAATTTAAATCTTTAGAATTAGTTAGTGATGCTGAATTGTTAGCTAAGATTAATTAATCTTATGAAACTAAACTGCTATAAATATCAAGGAACAGGAAATGATTTCGTGTTAATTGATAATAGAGATAATTCTATTTCGCTTTCTATAGAACAAATTAAATGGCTTTGCGATAGGAGATTTGGAATTGGAGCAGATGGCTTAATGCTTTTGGAATTAGCACCAAATGTTGATTTTAAAATGGTTTATTACAATAGTGATGGTAATGAAAGTAGTATGTGTGGTAACGGTGGCCGTTGCATAACTGCATTTGCAAAAAAAATAGGTGTCATTGAAAATGAGGCAAAATTTATTGCTATTGATGGTTTGCATGAAGCTAAAATAATTGAAGATTGGATTTCTTTAAAAATGAATGATGTCAGAAAAATAGAAGTTGGAAATGATTTTTTTTATTTGAATACAGGCTCACCACATTTTGTGAAATTTGTTTCGGATGTTGAAAATTTAGATGTTTATTCAGAAGGAAAAAAAATTAGGTATAATAGCCGATTTGAAGCTGAAGGAACAAATGTAAATTTTATTGAAAAAAAAGAAAATGAATTATTTGTCCGCACTTACGAACGTGGCGTAGAAAATGAAACCTTATCTTGTGGAACTGGCGTAACCGCTGCGGCATTGGTTACCGCAATTAGCGGGGCAAGTACCACAAAAAATAATTGTGCTATAAAAACTTTAGGAGGAAACTTAAATGTAAAATTTGAAAAAGTTTTAGAAAATACGTTTTATAATATTTGGCTCGAGGGACCAGCTACGTTTGTTTTTAAAACAGAAATTGAGTTGTGAAATTATTTTCTAAATAATTGAACTATTTTTCTTATCGGTTTTAAATATAATGTGTAAAAATAGGGTTTCACATTATTTAATTTCCAGGCTAATCTATCTTCTTTATTTGCTCTCATTCTGTTTTTGAGGGATATATTGCTTTTTCCTCCAACACGCATTTTAATAATGAATTCAGCTAAGTAAACTAGTTTTATTTTGTGCTTGTGTATTAATCGCAACATTAATTCGTAATCAGCAGCTGAGGTTAATGCTGAATTAAAACTTCCAAATTTTTCATAAATAATTCGTTTCACAAAAAAAGTTGGGTGTGGTGGCATCCAACCATTCAAAAACATTCCGTCTTTATAATTTCCAGATTTCCATTTGCGATGAATTTGGTTTGTGTTATTTTTATCTACATAATATAAATCTGCATAAACTGCATCTGCATTTGATTTATCGAAAGAAGAAACAATATTAGTTATTACATTAAAGTTTGTGTAAAAATCATCGCTATGTAAAATTCCGATTATGTCTCCTGTTGCCAATGCAATTCCTTTTTTTAAAGCATCATACAAGCCATTATCTTTTTCGGAAATTAATGTTGAGATTTTTTCTCCATATGATTTGATTATAGAAATGGTATTATCAGTTGATTTACCATCAATAAAAATGTACTCAATGTTTTTATAGGTTTGATTTATAACCGATTCAATTGTATCCCTTATTGTGGCTTCACTATTGTATGTTATTGTTATAATTGAAACTTTCAATGCTTAATTATTTATATTGGTTGATAGTGTATGTGCGAAATAAATGAGCGATTTAAAATTAAAATCAATGCGTTCATCTTCTTTTGGTTCATTAGAAATATAAACGGTTTTCATTTCTGCATTTCTCCCAAATTCCATATCACTCAAACTGTCCCCTACAATAATTGATTTATTAAAATCAATTTCCGGAAAATCATTTTGAGCTTTTAATGCCATACCAATTCCGGGTTTTCGGTCAGGATG
>CAIYSA010000139.1 GCA_903928655.1 uncultured Bacteroidota bacterium | reverse complement strand
ATTTTATTTTATAAAAAATGGTTATCTCACCTCAGTTTTTTGAACTTAAAAATTGGATTCATTTCTAGTATATTACTAATAACGATCTTTTTATGTTCTTCAAAAATGGGTTTAATTACAGCATTATTAATTATACCAACAACGTTAGGCATACAATTATTTTTTAACGGCTATAAAAAAACAATACTTGGATTATTTTTAGCTTTATTAGGAGGAATTACACTAACTTATAAATTACTACCTACACCTTTCGATCGTTTTAAAACCGCCATAAGCGTAACAACATCTGAGGAAAAAATTGACAAAACTGATGCCGAAAGCACAGCTGTAAGAATTTTGATTTGGAAAGAATCTATTAAAATTATTAAACAACATATTTGGTTGGGAACTAGTCCTGCTGATGCGAATCAAAATTTATATAATGCATATGAAGAAAATGGTTTAACTGGTGCATTGGATAAAAGACTAAACGCTCATAATCAATTTTTACAAACCTTTATTGGAACAGGTATAATTGGATTTTTGTTAATTTTACTCATAACCTTATTTTTAATTGTTTATAGTTTTATTAAAAAGAATTATATCCTCATGTTATTTAGTATCCTCATTTCGCTTAATTTTATGGTCGAATCCATGCTTCAGGCTCAAGCAGGTTTTACATTTTTTGTATTTTTCTTATGTATTCTTTTAAAGTATGACTTTAAGGAAATTTCTAAAAACTTAATTATTAAAAATAACACATAATTTAAATGATTCCATTTTCACCACCCCGTATCGACGACAAAATTATTGAAGAAGTTACAGCCGCTTTAAAATCTGGTTGGATTACAACAGGCCCAAGAACCAAATTATTTGAGAAAAAAATTACTGAATATTGCGGTAATAAGACCACTTTATGCTTAAATTCTGCAACTGCAGGTTTAGAAATTATGTTGCGGTGGTATGGAGTAGGGCAAGGCGACGAAGTTATTTTACCAGCCTATACTTATTCTGCTACAGCAAATGTTATAATTCATTGTGGAGCAATACCTGTGTTTGTTGATGTTAATAGCGAAGATTTTAATATTAATGTTTCTAATATTGAAAATGCGATTACATCAAAAACAAAAGTTATTATGCCCGTTGATTTTGCAGGATTTCCTTGCAATTATAATGAAATTAATGCGTTAGTTATAAAACATAAAAGCACATTTATTGCAACTACTGAAAATCAAAAAAAACTAGGAAGAATTTTAGTATTATCAGATTCTGCACATTCATTTGGTGGAACATATTATGAAAAAAAATGTGGTTCACTAACAGATGTTTCGGTTTTTTCATTTCACGCTGTGAAAAACTTAACAACTGCCGAAGGTGGTGCTGTAGCTTTAAATTTACCCGAACCATTTGATAATACAGAGGTTTATAATTACTTATGTATGTTTACTCTTCATGGTCAAAATAAAGATGCACTTGCTAAAACACAAAAAGGAAATTGGAAATACGATATTATTGAAGCTGGATATAAATGTAATATGACTGATTTATCTGCTGCAATTGGCCTTATCGAACTTGAGCGATACGATAATGATACACAAATTAAACGTAAAGAAATTTTTGAATTGTATAATAACGCGTTTTCAACTGATGATAGATTTCAAATTCCAATTCAAGTTACTGATACAAAAAATGGTTGCTATCACTTGTATCCATTGCGTATAAAAAACATTTCGGAACAACAACGTGATGCAATTATGAAAGAAATTTTTGATTGTGATGTTTCAGTAAATGTTCATTTTCTGCCAGTTCCTGCAATGACTTTTTATAAAAAATTAGGTTATGATATGAAAGATTATCCTGTTACTTACGATAATTATAGCAGAGAAATATCATTGCCAATTTATTATAATTTAACTACTGAAAACATACAAACTGTAATAAATTCAGTCATATTATCTTTAAATAAAATTTTGTGTTAAAACGACTTTTCGATATAATATGTTCATTAATTGGAATTCTCTTATTAATTCCTTTTTTTGTGATTATAATATTAATCCAAATAATAAGTTCTGGTTTTCCTGTTTTTTATTTTCAAACTAGAGTAGGAGAAAATAATATTGATTTTAAATTATTTAAATTCAGAACAATGAATTTAAACGCAGACAAGCATGGTTTATTAACAGTAGGTGGAAGAGACCCGAGAGTAACCAAATTAGGTTATTACTTAAGAAAGTACAAATTAGATGAGCTTCCTCAATTGTTTAATGTATTATTTGGAACAATGAGTTTAGTTGGTCCACGACCCGAAGTTCGAAAATATGTAGATATGTATAACAGCTTACAAATCAATGTATTGTCAGTAAAGCCAGGGATTACAGATTATGCCTCTATCGAATTTATAAATGAAAATGAAATGTTAGCTCAATCAAATGAGCCTGAAAAAACCTATATAAATGATATAATGCCTAAAAAATTAGCACTCAATTTAAAGTATATTAAAGATCAAAATTTGATGGTTGATTTAAAAATTATCACAAAAACTATCCTAAAAATTGCAAAATAGCATCAATATTTTTCAATCATTGCTTATATTTAACATCTCTAAAGAATTTTAAAATGAAAAATCTATCACTTATAATTAATGGAATTTTAGTAATTGCCGTAGCCATATTATTTTATCAAGTTAATACACTAAAAAACAATGGGCTTTCATCAGGATCCGAAGAAGGTACTTCTGAAAATAAAAATCCAATTATTGTAAATAGCGCTTCCAATTTAGCTGATGCAAAAATTGCCTATATTAATACAGATAGTATAAATGAACATTACGCTTACATTGCTGATTTCACTAAAGTTTTAAAAGCTAAGAAAAGTTCTATAGAAAATCAAATGCAATCCCTTACAGCAAAATTTCAACAAGAATATGAAGCATTTCAACAATCTGCTCAAACTGGTATTGCTTCAGAGTCTGATTTAATGAAACAAAAGACAAGTTTAGAAAGACAACAACAAGAAATTGCTAATAAAGAACTTCAAATGCAAAACTTAGGAATTGAATTAGAAGAAAAAAATATTGAACTAAACAAAAATGTAAAAGATTTTTTGGCTAAATATAATAACGGTAAGTTCGACTATGTTTTATCTTATTCAGATATGATGCCAACTATTTTATTGGTAAATCCAAAATTAGATATTACAAACGATATTTTAAAAGGAATTAACGAAGAATACAAAACCAAAAAAATAAAAAAATAATGGATACGAAAAAACCTTTGTTTGATAAGATAATGGATGTTCATCATTTTCATGAAACTTTTAAAATAGGAAATGCTAACGAACCTACATTAATTGATGAAAAGGATTACACGCTTCGTTATAACCTTATAAAAGAAGAAAACGATGAGTATTTAGAAGCATGTCAAAATGGTGATTTAGTTGAAATTGCAGATGCTATTGGCGATCAATTATACATTTTATTTGGTACTATTTGTAAACATGGATTACAACATAAAATTGAAGAAGTATTTAACGAAATTCAATTAAGTAACCTAAGTAAATTAGATGAAGATGGAAATCCAATCTTCCGAGAAGATGGAAAAATATTGAAAAGTAACCTGTATTTCCGTCCTAATATTAAGGATATTCTAAAATAGTTATTTTTATTAATTTAAATAAGTTTTACCAATTTAGTGTTGATTTTTTTTCTAAATTAGTTTAATATAAATTTTACTAATGAAAATGAAATGAAAAGGATATTAACTATTTTGTTTGTAATTGTTATCACAGCTACTTACGCTCAATCTCCTCAGGGAATTAATTATCAATCAATAATTAGGAATTCTGCAGGTACAGTGCTTCCTTCCACTGCAGTTTTAATAGAATTTAAACTATATAATTCATTATCTGGTCCACTAGTTTATTTGGAAAATCACAATATCACAACTAATTCTATTGGGATGGCAAATGTTATCATTGGACAAGGTACGCCAATTACAGGTACATTTAATACCATTAATTGGGCAAATGGTATAGCTTATGAAGTTTATATAAATTCAAATTTAGTTGGAACAAAACAATTATTTATGAGTGTACCATACGCTCTATTTTCGCCATTACAACCTTTAAATTTATCTGGAAATATATTATCATCAGGTTCAACTTCAAATTCAGTTACTTTAACTTCAGGCACTACATATACAAATGGTGCAGGCATATCTATACTTTCGGGTTCAATAATAACAAATACAGCTCCAAATCAAACTGTAATACTAACACCAGGAAATTCAAATATTACAATCGGAGGTGCTTATCCAAGCTATTCTGTTTCATCAACTTCTACTTTATCTTTAGCAGGTACTTCATTAAGTATTAGTAATGGTAATACTGTAATTCTTCCTAATCCAGGGGTCTCAACATCAATAACGCCGTCAGCAATTCCAAATAATAATATTTTAATAACGGGTACATCACCTTCATACACCATTGGGGCGCCAAGTTATTCTATATCCAATCCAACAGGAAATAATTTGGTAATTAATAATGGTATAAATTCTTCAACTTTAAATTTTAATCCAACACTTTTAGGGGATGTCAATGGTTCAATCAATAGTAATACTGTTGTAGGCATTCAAGGAAAACCAATTTCAACAATAATACCAAGCGTTGGCCAAGTTTTACTTTACACTGGCAGTATTTGGACTCCTACTACTTTAACAACCGCTACAACAACAATTATACCTGGAAATAATATTACCTTAAATCAAATAGGCACAACTTACACAGTTTCTTCTCCCAGTTATAGTATAACAAATCCAGGTTCTACAAATAATTTAGTAATTAATAATGGGATAAATTCATCAACTGTTGCAATACCATCTCAACCTTTAAGTTTATTAGGAGGAACTCTAAGTGTAGGTTCTAATACAATTAATTTATCTAATCCTACAAATGGTTTTTGGTCTGTAAAAGGTAACCTCGGAACATTGGCTGCTAATAATTTTATTGGTACTGCAGACGCAATTGACTTAAATTTCAGAACAAGTAATTTAAATCGAATGACAATTACCTCTACTGGTGATGTAGGACTAGGTATTACAACACCTACAAATATCTTTACAATTGGTAATGTTGGATTGGAAAAATTTAATATTTCTTCTATAAACGGAAGTATGAACTTTTTAGACGATCAAGCTTCAATTACATTTCCTATTGCTGGACCAATAGCAAAACCTATGATTCACATGTTTGCAAGTGGAACAACTAATTCAGCTCGAATGGTTATTGCTCATAGTTCTGCATATCCTACTTATGGTCTTCAATATGAAGATGCTAGTGACCGATTTACCTTTATAGGTAACGGTAATCCTGTATTAACTGCAGATTTGGCAACTTTAAGAGTTGGAATTGGTACTACTTCTCCAATTGCAAAATTAGATATAGCTGGTAATATTAAAATTACTGATGGAACACAAGCAATAGGAAAAGTACTTACCTCTGATGCAGTAGGTAACGGAAGTTGGCAAGCTTTAATTCCTGCAAAAATTGCTTTTTTAGCTGGGAATAATGCTGTAGGAGATCAAATAATTCCTGCAGGAACTTTTACAGATGTTGACTTAACATTTGCTGGTTCACGTATTTTTAATGATGGAGGTGGTTATATTCCTTCATCAGGTAAATTTGTTGCGCCTGTAACTGGAGTTTATCAATTTAATACTCATTTATTAATTGGAGGTCCTTCTGGTGCAAATGTACAAGTGTTTTTTAGAGATGCAGCTGGAAAGATTTTAGAAGCAAGAAGCGCAATTACTGTTTCAGGAGAAATAAATTTTGATTTACCCGTAACAGTAAAATTGAATGTTGGTAGTTCGGTTTGGATTCAAATATTTACATCATCAGCAACAATTTATGTAAAACGTTATGAGTCCACTTTTAGTGGACACTTAATTTATTAAATACCATTATATGGAAATTAATTTATTTCATAAATAATCCCTTCAATATATCTCCAACTTTTAATGGTTGTGAATACGTTAAATCCATTAGCGTCAAAAACTTCTTTAAATTTTGGATTTAAATAAACACAATAAATAGTTCTTGGATTTTTCTCTAAACTTGCTTTTATATTATTAATTACCAACTGAAGGATGCTTTCTCCAAATGGGTTAAAAAAATAAAAAACTTCTACATCAGTTGGTATTGAGTATGTTGTGGCATCTTCAAATAAAAAACTAAACGTACTCGCTTTATTTTTTTTTGAATAAATTGATTTATTTGTAATTGCATTTTCTATTAATTCTTTAGCAATGTCAACTCCAATTAACTTTGTAAACCCGCATTGCTCTGCAACAAACAATGCTCTGCCTTTACCGCAACCATAATCAATCAAAGGTTTACTTTTTAAGTGATTTGGTAATAAATTAAATACTTTAAATAAAATGTAATAACTAGCTCCTTGGTAATGATGATTTTCTGATGAAGATATTCCAGCTAAAGTCAACTTATCTAAATTTACAATTGAGTGAGTATTTAAACCAAGTTGTTTTTCATATTTTCTTTCAAAAGTCAATAATTTAAAAGTGTTTATTGGCCCTCTAAACCAAATTGATCTAAAAAAATAGTATATATATTGGATTAACTTCATTGCTATCAAAAGTAAGTTTTATTCTTTATTATTCACATCCAACTACCAACAACTTATAGCAAATACCTATTTAAATTTTGAATTATAAATCTTACCTTGCATACACAGAACTATACTATGGAAATTGATATTGTTGCCGAAAAGAAAGAAATTCTAAGTAGGTACAAAAAATTAATAAATGCTTGTAAACGTCGCCTCGAACCAGGCGATAAAGAAATAATTCGTAAAGCATTTGAGGTTTCAGTTAATGCCCATAAAGAAATGCGTCGCAAATCTGGCGAGCCTTATATTTACCACCCAATAGCAGTTGCTCAAATTTGTGCTGAAGAAATTGGTTTAGGGACTACAGCAATTGTTTGCGCATTGCTTCATGACACTGTTGAGGATACAGATATGACACTTGATGATATTAAGGGCATGTTTGGTGACAAAGTTTGTCAAATTATTGATGGACTTACAAAAATTTCAGGAGTATTTGATCAAACCTCTTCAATACAAGCTGAAAATTTCCGAAAAATGCTTTTAACTCTATCTGAAGATGTAAGAGTTATTTTAATAAAATTAGCTGATAGACTGCATAACATGCGTACGCTTGATCACATGAACCGTGATAAGCAAATGAAAATTGCTGGCGAAACATTATATCTGTATGCTCCATTAGCACATCGTTTAGGGTTAAATACAATAAAGTCAGAATTAGAAGATTTAGGTTTAAAATATACTGATGAAGATTGGTTTAATGAGGTTACCAAAAAATTAGCTGAAACAGAGCCTGTTCGAAAAAAGTTTATTAAAAATTTTATTGAACCAATAAATGATATTTTAAAAGAACAAGGATTTAAATTCAAAATATTTGGCCGACCAAAATCTATTTATTCCATTTATAATAAAATAAAAAATAAAGGGGTTTTATTTGAAGAGATTTACGATTTATTTGCAATTAGAATTGTAATAGATTCGCCCTTAGAAAAAGAAAAATCTGATTGTTGGAAAATATATTCTATAATCACAGATTTCTATCATCCTAATCCTGATCGTTTAAGAGATTGGATTTCAACACCTAAAAGTAATGGCTACGAAAGTTTACATACTACTGTTATGGGACCAGAAGGCAAGTGGGTAGAGGTTCAAATTCGTACAACTCGAATGGACGAACTTGCAGAAATGGGTTATGCAGCTCACTGGAAATATAAAGAGGCAGCTGTAGAAAAAGAAAATAATTTGGAGATTTGGTTGCGTCGCATTAGAGAAATGTTGGATAATCCTGATCCAAATGCACTCGAATTTATTGACGATTTTAAACTCAATTTATTTGCTGATGAAATTTTTGTGTTTACTCCAAAAGGTGAAATGAAAAATTTACCTTCAACAGCTACCGCATTAGATTTTGCTTTTGAAATTCATACAAAAGTTGGTGAACAATGTATTGGCGCAAAAGTAAACCATAAACTTGTTCCATTAAGTTATCAATTAAAAAGTGGTGAGCAGGTAGAAATATTAACATCATCAAAACAAGTTCCTAAAGATGATTGGATAAACTATGTAGTAACAGCTAGAGCTAAATCAAAAATAAAAAGTGCATTAAAAGAAAATAGAAGACGAACATCAGAAGACGGAAGAAGTATTTTGGAAAAGAAATTTTCTAAAAGCAATTTAGAATATACGCTTCAAAATGTTAATGAATTTGTTTCATATTTAAAACTACCTTCATCTTCTGAACTTTTTTATAGAACAGCTTTAGGGAATGTTGATGTCAAGGAAATAAAAGAATTTGTTGATTTTAAAGTTCATCCCGAAAAATATAAACTCAAAAAGAAAGATAAGAAGATAGAAGAATTAGTTACCAATGTGCGTGGAAGTTCAGATATGCTTGTAATTGGTGACGATATGCAAAAATTAGATTATGGCCTTTCTACTTGTTGCTCTCCAATACCTGGTGACGATGTTTTTGGTTTTGTAACTGTAAATGAAGGAATTAAAATACATCGTGTTAATTGTCCTAATGCAGTAAAATTACTATCAAATTATGCATACAGAGTTGTAAAAGCGAAATGGAATAATGACCATTTAATTTCATTTTTGGCAGGTATCAAAATACTTGGTACTGATGAAATGGGTTTGGTCAATAATGTGACAAAAGTAATTTCAAGTCAATTAAATATTAATATGCGTTCTATTAAATTTGACACCGAAGATGGTATATTTGAAGGAACAATAATGGTTTTTGTGCATGATGCCAAACATTTAAATCATTTAATTGATAGAATGAAAAAGGTAAAAGGAGTAACCAATGTAATAAGAATTGATACTAATTAAATCGAAAAAATGACAAACGAAATTAAGGAAGCAGTCGCTAAAATTTTAACGGATTATCTTGAAAAAAATAAACACCGTAAAACATCCGAGCGCTTTGCTATTTTAAATGAAATTTATTCTCACGATGGGCACTTTGATATTGAAGGGCTTTACGTGATGATGAAAAACAAAAAATACCGTGTAAGCAGAGCCACACTTTATAATAATATTGAAATTATGCTTGATGCAGGTTTAGTGACCAAACATCAATTTGGAAAAAATTTAGCGCAATTTGAAAAAGCCTATAAATTCAAGCAACATGATCATTTAATATGTAGCGACTGCGAAAAGGTTTTCGAATTTTGTGATCCTCGTATCATGCAAATTCAAAAAATGGCAGAAGATATGCTTAACTTCGATGTATTCCATCATTCACTTAACTTTTTTGCAAAATGCAGAAGTTTAAAAGAAACTGGAGCATGCGAACACAAAAAAAATAAACTTTAAAAGTTCAAATAAAAAAATGGTATTAGATTTTAATATAATAGAAGAGAATAATATTCAAATATTAACCCTTAGTGGTGAATTAATTGATAAAAACCAAGCAACACCAGTATTAAATGCTGTTGATGAGCTTGTTGAAGCTGGTAATAATAAATTGATTATTGACATCAAAGATTTGAAATATATGAATAGTAGTGGATTAAATGTTTTAATTCAATTATTAACTAAAACACGTAATAATGGAGGAGAAAGTGTTATTTATAACGTTAATAAAAAAATTACTGAACTTTTAATTATAACTAAACTAAATACTCTTTTTAAAGTCGCCGAAACTAAAGAAGATGCAATTAAAATGTTGAGTTAAAAAAACATATTGTTTCTAAATAATATATTTTGAAAAAAATCATTTTTATATTTTCGTTTGCTTTCATCACTAACATTATATATGCTGGAGATTCTTTAAAGAAAAAACCACTTAATATCCTTGAATTTAATTTTTCAGGACTGAATATGATTAATGAACGGTATTCTGATATAAGATATTTTGATTTATATGAAAAGTATGAAACTCAGTTATCAAACTTCTTGACATTAAATTTCCAAAGGAGTATAACTAAAAAATATAAAGGCGTTTCACAATTATATGTTGGTTTTGGTATAAATTATTCAAGCGGAATACTTAAACATACTCTAACAAATCATTCTAATAGTAGTGGTCATTTTCCAGATGTTACTTCTTACAGCCAATATGAGTTTAAATACAATTTCAATATGATTAGTATTACACCTCAATTAAATTATAATTTAGTGGTTGATAGGGTAATTATATTTAATAAATTAGGGATCAGTTACTCAAAATATTTTAGTTCTAATTCCTATAATTATAATGAAATAATTTCAAACTCACATCCCGATAAAAACCCTATTTACATTACTCCCCAAAACCCAGATGGATGGTACTGGACAGATATTATTGTTAGTAATACTTCTAAAACAGAGGTGTTCCCAGTTAAATCTGGGTTTAATATATTTTATAACATTAGCGCCGGTTTTAGAATTTGGAAATTGATGCCTACAATTGGTGTTGATCTAAATTATTCAATTAATAAAATGGGAATTACAATTACTAAAAGTAATGTTGGATTAGCTTATTTGTTTTAAAAACAAATACAAATATTGTTCAAAAATCAACGAATTGTTAATTTGTTATTTCCAGTTTATATTAAGGTTAATTGTAAATTTGAAGGCTTTCAAAACTAAACAATAAGCACTAAAAATAATGAATAAAGCAGACGTATTATTAGGCCTTCAATGGGGCGATGAAGGAAAAGGTAAAATTGTTGATGTATTAACTCCTAAATACGACATTATTGCTCGTTTCCAAGGTGGACCAAATGCTGGTCATACTCTTGAATTTAACGGTATTAAACACGTTTTGCACACAATTCCAAGTGGAATTTTTCATCCTACAGCTTTAAATGTAGTTGGTAACGGTGTTGTAATTGATCCTGTAATTTTCAAAAAAGAAATTGATGCTTTAGTTGGAATGGGTGTTGATGTAAGCAAAAAATTAGTAATTAGTAAACGCGCCCATTTAATTTTACCAACTCATCGCTTAATTGATGCAGCTAGTGAAGCTTCTAAAGGAAAAGATAAAATTGGTTCTACTTTAAAAGGTATTGGACCAACATATATGGATAAAACTGGTCGTAATGGTTTACGTATTGGTGATATTGAAGGGGCTAATTTTAGAGAAAAATATAATGCTCTAGTTGAAAAACATAAACAAATTTTAGAATTCCATAAATTTGAATATAACCTTGCTGAATTAGAACCAGCTTGGTTTGCAGCTATTGAAGAATTAAAAAACTTAACGTTTATTGATAGTGAACATTTTATTAATGATGCTATTAAAAAAGGACAAAAAATATTAGCTGAAGGTGCTCAAGGTTCTTTATTGGATATCGATTTTGGATCTTATCCTTTTGTTACTTCATCAAATACTATTTGTGCTGGTGCTTGTAATGGATTAGGTATTGCACCAAATCGTATTGGTAATGTAATTGGTATTTTTAAAGCATACTGTACGCGCGTTGGTAGCGGTCCATTTCCAACTGAATTAGATAATGAAGTAGGGGAGAAGATACGTCAAATCGGTCGTGAGTTTGGTGCAACAACTGGTCGCCCACGTCGTTGTGGTTGGTTAGATATTCCTGCTTTAAAATATGCTATTGCCATTAATGGTGTAACTGAATTAATGATGATGAAAGCAGATATTTTATCTGATTTCGATACGCTTGAAATTTGTACTCATTACATGCATAAAGGTGAAAAAATTGATTATTTACCATATAGTATTGAACCAAGCGATGTTACACCAGTTTACGAAACAGTAAAGGGTTGGAAGGTTGATTTAACTAAAATGACTCAAAAAAGCGAATTGCCAAAAGAATTAATTGATTATATTAAATATATTGAAAAATTGGTAGAAGTGCCAATTAGCATCACGTCAATTGGCCCAGACAGAACACAAACCATATTTATGTAACCAATAATCTTCCACCTGAAAATGGTGGAAGATAGTTATAAATTAAATTGTAATAAATTATATTTCTTAGATTTAAAAAAAATAATTACTTTTAAAAAATTAAAATCTGTGAAACCAAGAGTTCTATTAGAAAATAAACAATTAGAAGTTACTCTTACTCGCCTTTGCTATCAATTAATAGAAGTTCACAACGATTTTAGTAATTCGGTTATTATTGGACTGCAACCACGAGGTATTTATTTAGCACATCGCTTGCATGTTTTACTCGAAAAAATTTTAAAAACAAAAATTAATTGCGGCGATTTGGATATTACATTTTATCGTGATGATTTTCGTAAAAAAGAATTAAAGCCCAATAAAACAAACATCGATTTTATTATTGAAGACAAAAATGTCATTTTGGTTGATGATGTATTATACACTGGTAGAACAATTCGTGCAGGTTTAGATGCAATGCTGGCTTTTGGAAGACCAAATGATGTTGAACTTCTAGTTTTGGTTGATAGAAGATTTAGCCGCCACGTGCCAATACAAGCAAAATATACTGGATTAATAATTGATTCTATTCAAACACAAAATGTAAAAGTTGAATGGAAAGAAACAGAAGGAAAAGATTGTGTAACACTTATCGATAAATAAAATGAGACCAAATAAAAAAGATTATCCAGAGTATTTTGAAAAATATGTCAATTTAATTGAAGAAGGTGATGTTATTTCAGCTTTAAAAACAAATCACCAATCTGTATTAGATTTTATTGAAGAAATTCCTCGATTGAAACAAACTTATTTTTACGATGAAGGAAAGTGGACTGTTAAACAAGTGATTAATCATATTGTAGACACAGAACGTATTTTAGGATACAGGGCATTACGTTTTGCTAGAGGAGACAACCAACAACCTTTAAGTTTTGATGAAAATTTATATGCTAAAAATGCTAATTTAAGTAATACAAATATGCAAATGTTAGTTGATGAATTTGATTCAATTAGATTATCTAACATCTTATTATTTAAACAATTATCTGAAAAAGAATTAGTTTTAAAAGGAAAAATTGGTAGTGGAGATGTAAGTGTTTTAGCTTTAGGTTATTTTATGTGCGGACATGCACAACATCACGTCAATATTATTAAAGAACGATATTTATAATAAAATTATGAGCCAATTAAGCGTTAATCATTTATTAGGAATAAAAGATATCACTAAAAATGATATTCAATTAATATTAGATACCGCTTTAAACTTCAAAGAAGTAATTAATCGTCCCATAAAAAAAGTTCCTTCATTAAGAGATGTAACAATAGCCAATTTATTTTTTGAAAACTCTACTAGAACTCGTTTATCCTTCGAATTAGCTCAAAAAAGGTTGAGTGCTGACACCATAAACTTTTCTGCAGCTTCTTCGTCTGTTAAAAAAGGAGAAACTTTAACGGATACTGTAAACAACATCTTAGCCATGAAGGTAGATATGATTGTAATGCGACACTCTAGCCCAGGAGCAGCAGTATATTTATCAAATAAAGTGAAAGCAAAAATTATTAATGCTGGTGATGGTGCACACGAACATCCAACACAAGCTTTACTGGATGCGTTTTCTCTACAAGAAAAATTTGGAGATTTAAAGGGTAAAAAAATTGCCATAATTGGAGATATCCTTCATTCGCGAGTAGCTTTATCAAATATATTTTGTCTGCAAAAACTTGGAGCGCAAGTAAAAGTTTGTGGTCCTAAAACTCTAATTCCGAAATACGTTGAAAGTTTAGGTGTAACTGTTGAAACAGATTTAAGAAAAACATTAGAATGGTGTGATGCTGCCAATATGTTACGCATTCAATTAGAAAGACAAGATATTAAGTTCTTTCCTTCTATTAGAGAATACACTATGTTGTATGGTTTAAATAAAACAATGCTTGATTCTCTTTCTAAAAAAATTGTGATTATGCACCCAGGACCAATAAACCGTGGAGTTGAAATCACAAGCGATGTTGCTGATGGAAGTCAATCAATTATTTTAGACCAAGTAGAAAATGGAGTAGCTGTGCGAATGGCTGTTATGTTTTTATTAGCTGGAAAATAGGTATTACTTAATAATTTTATCTACCATTAAATTTGGAAATTCTACCAACTAATTGTTAAATGATTCAATAGAGTAGGAGTTTAATTTTTCCACTTAAAGGTTTTAATCATTTGCAATATATCTAATCGCAAATAATCAACCACAATTTTTAATGAATCAATATTTGGGACTGAGTTAAAATACAAAGCTCCACGCATAAAATGATGTGTACTATCGGTTAAATAAAACTGAACATTTGAAGCCGAATTACCACTTATATCATAAACTAAACCATATACTTTTGCACTATCGCGTATTATCACGGTTTCATCAATTCCTGTTGATTTTACTTGATGTTTAACAACAAAATCTCTACTTTGACTAAATAACGAATCAATGTTATTAGTTACAACTTTATAACTTAAATGAATTTGTGCATTGTATTTAGGAAAATTAATATTAAGCCAACATGGATCAGCACCCAAATGTTTATCATTATCAATAAACGCATAAGTTGGAATTTCAAAAGAATAGGGGCAAAGACTGTCGTAAACACGGTATTCTTTTTTAGGGAAATCAATCCGAAAATAACCCTTTGGTTTTGGAATGAACACTTCGTCCTCATTATCACCACATGACGTTAAAACTAATACGCAAGAAAAAATGAAAAGGAGTTTTATAAATTTCATGTTATAAATATAAGGAATCTGACTAAATTATTTTTTTAAAAAGGTAAACTATCTTTGTTATCCATGTCATTTATTGGTGCATTTGGAAATTGATTTTGTGAAGGATTTGTAATTTCTTTTTTCTGTAATAGTTGATAAGAGTCAACAATAATTTCAGTGATGTTTTTTTTAATTCCTTGTTTATCATTCCAATCACGCGTTTGAATTTTACCTTCCAAATAAATTTGCATGCCTTTCTTTAATAGTTTTTCAGCACTTTCTGCTAAACCGCCCCATAACACAATATGATGCCATTCGGTGTGTTCAACCTTATTTCCGTTTTTATCTTTATAATGTTCACTTGTAGCCAAACTAAATTTCACCTTCGCCAAATTACCTTCTAAATATCTAATTTCGGGATTTTTACCTAAGTTGCCAATAAGTATTACTTTATTTACTCCTGCCATTTCTTTCTATTATTATATAAAAGCAAAAATATCAATTCCTTTTCTTAACAAAATATATTTCAAAAAATGATATTAACAACATCAATCATAAAAGAGGTTTATCGTTACATTTGTAAAACAATGAGCGAGTATTTAAATGAACTAAATCCTGTGCAGCGTTTGGCTGCCGAAACAACTGAAGGTCCTGTAATGATTATAGCTGGCGCGGGTTCTGGCAAAACACGTGTTTTAACTTACCGTATTGCTCATATCATGACTAAAGGTGTGGATGCCTTTAATATTTTATCACTAACATTTACTAATAAAGCAGCTCGAGAAATGAAAGCTCGAATTGCAAAAATAGTAGGAGATAAGGAAGCTAAAAATTTATGGATGGGCACTTTTCACTCCATTTTTGCTAAAATTTTACGCTTTGAAGCCGAAAAACTAGGTTATCCAAGCAATTTCACCATTTATGATACTGATGATAGTAAAGGGGTTATTAAAAGTATTTTAAAGCAAATGAACCTTGATGAAAAAGTTTATAAACCATCTTTGGTTTTAAATCGAATTTCATCAGCTAAAAACTCTTTAATTTCTCCGCAACAATATCTCAATAATCCATCAAACCAAGCCGACGATAGAGCATCTAATAAACCAGCCATTGGGCAAATTTATTTAGCGTATCAAAAAAGAAATTTTCAATCGGGTGCAATGGATTTTGACGATTTGTTGTTTAATACCAATGTGTTGTTAAGAGATTTTCCGGAGATGTTATTGAAATACCAAAGTAAATTTCGTTACATATTAGTGGATGAGTACCAGGATACAAACTTTTCGCAATACGTTATTGTGAAACAATTAGCTGCTCGTTTTCAAAATATTTGTGTTGTTGGTGATGATGCACAAAGTATTTATTCGTTTAGAGGAGCAAACATTCAAAACATTTTGAACTTCGAAAAAGATTATCCAGATTTAAAAACTTTTAAACTTGAAGAGAATTACAGAAGCACTCAAAATATTGTTAAAGCGGCAAGTGCTGTAATTGCTAAAAACAAAGATCAGTTTAAAAAAAATATTTTCACATCTAACGAAGATGGCGAATTAATTCGAATCATTAAATCAAATACAGATAACGAAGAAGGGCAAAAAGTAGCTTCATGTATTTATGAAACGCACTTTACACAACAAGCTCGTTTCAAAGACTTTGCAATTCTTTACAGAACAAATGCACAATCACGTTCGTTTGAAGAAGCTTTGCGTAAATTAAATATTCCTTATAAAATTTATGGAGGTTTATCTTTTTATCAGCGTAAGGAAATTAAAGATGTTTTAGCTTATATCCGTTTAACTATTAATCATAATGATGACGAATCGTTGAAACGAATTATTAATTATCCAACACGTGGTATTGGGCAGACAACATTAGATAAAGTGATGATTGCCGCTATGGAACATGATACTAGTATGTGGCATGTATTAGCAAATTTAAAAGATTTTAATACCGGAATTAACAGCGGAACAGCAGCAAAAATTGAAGAATTTACAACTTCTATAAAAACGTATGCTATGCTGTTGCCATACAAAGATGCTTTTGAAAGTGCTAATCATATTGCAGTTACGAGTGGGATTTTAAAAGATTTATACATTGATAAAACGCCAGAAGGCGTTAGTCGTTACGAAAATATTCAGGAGCTTTTAAATGGTATAAAGGATTTTGTAGAACAACCACGTTCGCCTCAAGAAGAAGAATTGAAGGAAGCAATCTTCAATACAACTGATGAACCAAATCCTGTTGAATTATTTGATGCAACCGAAAAAACATCCGATTTAAAAACCTTGGATGAATTTATGCAGGAAATTTCTTTATTAACCGATATTGATAAGGAAAGTGATGATGAGAAAAATTCGGATAAAATATCGATGATGACGATTCATGCGTCAAAAGGATTAGAATTTCCGTATGTGCATATTGTTGGATTAGAAGAAAATTTATTTCCATCGCAAATGGCATTAAATAGTAGAAGCGAATTAGAAGAAGAACGCCGTTTATTTTATGTAGCCATTACAAGAGCCGAAAAAAAAGCAACCATTAGTTTTGCAACCACGCGTTACCGTTTTGGAAATGTGATATATTGTGAGCCTAGCAGATTTATTGATGAATTAGATCCAAACTGTATTGATTATCCACAGGAATCTTCGAGCAATAAATTTAGCGAAAATGCTTTTGGCGAATACCGTAAAAAACCATTTAATGATTTTGGTAAATCAATTGATTATAAAACTAAGCCAAACGAAAAATCAACTAACGAACCAAGCCATATTAATTTTGTAGCACCAAAAAAATTAATTCCATTAGCTAAACGCATGGCCATGAATAATTCGTTAACAGATAATAGTGCTAATGCCAATTTAAGAATTGGAAGTATTGTGGAGCATGAAAAATTTGGAATAGGGGAAGTTATAAAAATTGAAGGATCTTATCCAGAATCAAAAGCTTTAAT
>CAIYSA010000138.1 GCA_903928655.1 uncultured Bacteroidota bacterium | reverse complement strand
TACATTTTAATAAATAAATTTCTTAAAATTTCTTCCTCACCAATTAACTGCGAAATCTGTTGGTTTGTATAATCAATAAATTCTTGTTTTTCTGCTTCAGTATAACTGTTTTGAAATAGATTAGTTTGATTTATAATATCATATGCAATATAATTAACTGCATTTAACTTATAATTCTGATGTATTTGTTTATCAATTATGCTAGTTAATAATTTTATTTTTTCATTTTCATTTGAGATATTATCTAACTCATCTAATTCTTTTTTTATTGGTGTTCCGAAAGCTAAATGTATTTTCCCTTTAGGTTGTTTTATACCAGTTAAAATATTCGTTAAATCTTCGCCAGGAGCTTTTACATACTTACTATGTAAGCTCGATAAATATAATTCTTGTATTTTTAATTTATCACAAGGTTCGTACTCAAAACTAATAGTTAAAGGAACTATATTTAATTCTGTAATACTTGTTTTAAAAGCCTTATTATTATTACTTAAGTTTAACATTTTAAGCAAGCCTGTTTGGGTTAAATCATTACCGTCTTTAGTTCTGCCATTTCGTTGTGCAATCCATACACTTGTATTTTTATCTATAATTGTATGTCTGATATAAGCACTTAATTGTCTAGAAATCTCATATAATTCTTTAACTGTTCCTTCGCGTTTAACGGCAAACATTCTATTCATTCTGCCAAAATCAGTAATAAAGCCATTGTCCATTAAGTTTGATCCAAAGGTTATTTCAGAGGTTTCAAACTCTTCTTTGTCTAAAATAATTTGAAGAATTGCGCTATCAAGTAAAATATCACGATGATTTGCAATAAATAAATATGATTTATCTTTATCTAACTTGTCTATTCCGCTCCAAGTTAGCCCATTTGCACTTTGATTCACGATAGACCAAATTGCATGACGCATATAGCCTGTTTGGAATTCGTAAGGAGATTTTGTATCCAATGCTTTTTTTATTATTTCCTCTTTGCTCATTGTTGGAAATATAAATGCCATTGCTTTATGATATGTCTCATATTGTGCAATACGTTCCATAACATCTTTAGATTCGCTATCAAAATATGGCCTTAATAGGTCAAAATTAAATTCTGTTGCAAAATCACTAATATTGTTTGGCGCTTCGGATTTATAAAATTTCATATTTTTTTGTTTTTACCTTTAATAATCGAAATGATAAATTTTCTTATCTTTTATCTATAAATGTTATTGGTTTTCTGCTCAATTCAGGCATTTGCCTTTTTGCAATATTTTCAGGACTATCAATTATAATATTTGGGGCTACTCTTAATTTGGCTCTAAAATGATCTTTTAATTCTTTATCAAAATTTGCTGGTGGATTTATTACACCTATATTAATTAAAATTTCATCAGTTCCTATATCATTTGTATAAACTTCAATAATATAATTTTTAATATAGTCTACAGTATTTAAGATATCATATAAAGCTGGTGGATACAAACTTGTACCTTTAAACTTTATCATTTGTTGTTTACGTCCAATAATAGGACTGATACGCTTACTAGTTCTTCCACAAGCGCATGGTTCATAATGAGCTTTACAAATATCACCAGTTTTAAAACGAATTAAAGGCATTCCCTCAACTCCTAATGTTGTTACTGTTAGCTCACCAGCTTCACCAATTTTTACTGGTTGATTATTTTCATCTAAAAATTCGGTAATAAGCAATTCTGGATTGTGATGGCCACCATTTCCAAATTCACATTCAGTAAAAGCTGCACCCATTTCGGTTGAAGCATAGGTGCTAAATAATTTCACTGGCCATTTATCGGTAATTCTTTTACCTAAAGTATTGTAAGTAAAATCTTCATTTCGAATTGGTTCGCCAATACAAACTATTTTTTTTATACTACATTTATTAAATTCAATATTGTTTTGTTCAGCGTATTCAATTAATTTTAAAATGAATGATGGAACTGCAATGGCAATTGTTGGATTTAAACGATTTATAGTGTCCCATTGAAATTCAGGCATCCCATTCCCAACTCTAATTACACCGGCACCCATTTTTTTTAAACCTAAGAAATAAGCCATTCCTGCCATAAAACGTCTGTCAATTGTTGTCATTAATTGATAGATATCGTTTTTTGTACCTCCTGCACATTTAAGAGAAATACTTTCATTATAAGCAAGCCGCTCTAAATCATTGTCGGTAAGTATAAAAGTAAGTGGGTCGCCAAGTGTTCCACTAGTTGTTACATAATCAATAATTTTATCTGGACTAACACACATAAAATCTTTATTATTTTTATACAAATCATCTTTTGTTGTTACTGGTATTTTTTGTAAATCACCAATGTTTTTTATGTCTGTTATTTTTAAGGATTGGTTTATGAAAAGTGATTTGTAAAATGGAGAATGAGTATTTACATATTGAATTAATTCAATAAGTTTATTGGTTTGAAGGATTTCAATTTCCCGAACTTCTTTTTTATCGATATCGTTAAAATTCACTAACATACAAGTTACAAAAGTAACATTTTTAAGGCTTTAGTAACAATTTATTATCCTTTTTAATACATCTAATTACTTTCAATCAGAAGTATAATTTATTTGAATAAAAATTGTAAATAAATTAGTTTATTTGTTGGTTAATATTTAAATATTATTTCTTCAATGAGTGATTATAATTCAAATTTATCTCAGGATCTAATTGAAAATATTAGGTTTTTTAATCCAAAGCAAATGGCAATTAATGTTTTAAATCATAACAATATTGAGGAGTTAGTTGATTTTTGTTTAAATGAAAATTCTTTGATTAGCAGTAAGGCAAGTTGGGTGTTGTGGCATTGTAATGATTTGGATTATAAAGCTGTAGTTCCTTTTTATGTTAAACTCATTAATAATTTAAAAAACAAAAACTTACATAATGGTGTAATTAGAAATACGTTAAGGTTATTTCAAAAACAATTGGTGCCTAAAAAACAAGAATCATTTATGTTAGATATTTGTTATGAGTATATTCAAAACCCTAATCAAGCTATTGCAGTTAGAGCTTTTGCAATGACAATCATTTACAATATAAGTAAACCTTATCCCGAATTATTAATTGAGTTAAAAGCTATTTTGCAACCTATAAATCATCCGGAAGAAAGCCCAGGTATAAAATCAAGAATTAAAAACACATTAAAGGATATTGAACAGACATTAAATAATCAATAATCCTATTTTTTATAAATTTCCATTAATTGTTCTGCAATTTTATTTTTATGAAATTTTTCTGCGTATTTAAATCCTTTTGCTGAAATATCTTTTTTTAAATTTTCTGAATCTAATATTTCATTTATTTTTTGAGCTAGCATAATTTCATCAAATGGATCAATGTAAACCGAATTTGGCCCACCTGCTTCGGGAAAACATCCTTCATTTGTTGTAATTACAGGTGTTTGAGAGATTAGCGCTTCAATTATTGGTATTCCAAAACCTTCAAAAATAGAAGGATAAATAAACATAGCTGCGTTTTGATAAATAATTGGCAATTGATTATTAGTTACATTTTCTAGAAATATAACCCTGTTATTTAAATTTTTTTGTTGTATATACTTATTTACTTCTTTAAAATAGTTTGTTTTTTTTCCAACAACAACTAACGGGATTTTTTTAACATGGTTTAATGCTTTTACTATAGTTAAAAGGTTTTTACGTTTTTCAATCGTACCAACATAAAGCAAATAAGAAGCAGGTAAGTGATGTATTTTTTTCACTTCTTGAATTTCTAATTCAGAATATTTTTTATAAAATGAATCATCACAACTTTGATAAACTACCTTTATTTTTTGTTCTGGAATTGTAAAGTATGAAATAATATCTTTTTTAGTTTCTTCACTAATTGCAATAATAATATCTGCATTTTCACAAGCAGCATAAAATTTTCTACGATATATTAATCGATCTAAAAATGGGTATAAATTTGGGTAACGTAAAAAAATTAAATCATGAATTGTGACAATTTTTTTTCCTTTAAATTTTTTTATATTTATTGGTAATTCGTTGCTTAAACCGTGATAAACATCTATATTTTTTTTTATCAAATTTTTCGTTATTGAATATGAACGCCAATAATTTTTTAGTTTATTTTCTAAAAATGAATTGGGTTTTATAATTTCAATAGTTGTAAACTGAGTTATTTCCCTAAAAAAATCATCATCGTTAACTGAAGTTGTATATAGATATTGTTTTAGTTTTGGATTAAAATAATTCAATGTTTTA
>CAIYSA010000137.1 GCA_903928655.1 uncultured Bacteroidota bacterium | reverse complement strand
TACTCGAGTGTTCTTTCCAGGCAACCCTTTTGATCCTGCCCTTGCCGGTATCACTATTAGTGTTTTCATTTAGAATCTAATTTTTTTAACATCTTGCTGTGCTTTACTAAAATCGTCGTGATTACCAACATCAAGCCAATAGTCCATTAATGGAAAAGAAAATATTCTTTTCTTATCCTTAATTAGTGCTTCAAGTAAATCAGTTGCGTTGAAATAAGTGTTTCTTGGCAAATAGTCTAACACTGTTTTTTTTAACAAATAAATACCCCCGTTTGAATAATATGTATATGTTGGTTTTTCTTTGAAACCAACAACATCGCCATCTTTTGTTTCAAAAACAGCATAGGGGATATTTACATCATACGGAATTGTTACTACTCCAATTTCTGCGTTAGAATTAATATAGTCTAGAAAAAATTGTTCATAATTGAGATTAGTTAATATATCGGAATTAGTAATCAAAATATAATCATGTATAAAATTATCAACTTTAGATACAGCACCGATTGTACCTAGTGGCTCATCTTCATGTATATATTTTATATTTATCCCCTTGTTTACTCCATTACCAATATACTTTTCAATTAACTCACCTAAATAATTAATAGAGATCCAAAAATCATTGATTCCAAAAAGGGCAAGTCGATTTATATTATGCTCAATTATTGGCTTATCTCCCACTTTTAATAATGGCTTTGGCAAATTATTTGTTAACGGCATTAATCTTTGCCCTCTACCTCCAGCCATTATAACAGCATCAATTGGTAAATATGATTTTGTTTCCCTGAAATTAATAATTTTGATTACTCTGTTTTGATCATCTAAAATTGGAATAATTCTATACAAACTATCTCTATATTCTATAATTTTATTAATTTCTATTTCGCCCTTTCTAATATATCTAGGATTAGATTGTATTATTTGATCAATTGGCTCGCTTATTTGGATGTTTTTTAACAACCCTCTTCTTACATCACCATCTGTTAGGGCTCCGATTAGTATGTTCTTGTCATCAACTACAAACAAAATTGCATCTTGGCCTAATTCATCTAGCCTACCTAATGCTTCTTTAATTGAGCTTCCTTTAATTATTAAATGCTTTATAAAGCTTTTCATTTATCAATATATTTAATTAATTGAAATGCTTCAGCATGATTTACTCCGATAGTTGCGCCTCTGTAAGTTGCCAAAGCCTCGATATTTTTAATACTACGTGGAAATGGATGTTCCCCTAATTCAGAATCAAATATTTTCATGATTTCGATTTTATTATTTAAAAAATCGGAAATATCAACAAAGTAATTTGGTTGAAACACTCTTTCGGGCAATATTGGAGCAAATTCAGTTTCAGATAAACATTCATACATTAATACTTTTTTCACATATGGATATCTAAAAGACTTTGTACAAGACATGACGGCATCAAAAACTATTCTATGATCAGAATGGGCATCTGATCTATTCATTACATATATCGTTTCAGGCTCTAGTTCTTGAAAAATTCGAGAAATTTTATTTACCAATTCAAATAAAATAGTATCATTCAATTTCATTGTTGGATAGCCTAAATTATATACATTGTTAAATGAATATAATTTAGATACATTCTCTATTTCTTGTTTCCTAGACAATACCCTCTCATTTGAAAAACCTTCACTTTCAAAAATGTCTGTCACAATTAACCAATGAACTTCGTCACCATTTTTTTTATGTTTTAAAATTGTACCTCCAGCACCTAATGTTTCGTCATCTGGATGTGCAGAAATTATAATTATTTTACTCATTTTATTACGTATTCTCCGTTAGAAATATTTATTAATTCATGTTCAGTCAAGCGAATAGAACCATCTCCAGTTTTAATTTCAATTATATTATTTGAAATTTCAAGAACTTTTCCTGGTTCTATGTTATTTGGAGCAGAAAAACCCAGCTCACATTTCCAAATTTTATATTCATTCCCGTGTATTTCACAATGGGCCCCTGGAAAAGGCTTAGTTAAAGCGCGGATTAGATTTACAATCGAAGTAGTTGACATTCTAAAATCAATTAATCCATCTAATTTATTTCTTTTTCGCCAAGTATTTCCTACTTCAATTTGCTTTATTTTATCGTATGTTCCATTAAGAAGTTTTGGATAAAAAATTTCAATTTGTTTTAAGGCAACTCTAGTCATAGTATTATAAATATCATTGATGTCGTCATCAAAAGATATTTCAAAAGATATTTGTTCTAAAATATCACCAGTGTCAGCACTTTCATCCATAAAAAAATAAGTAGCCCCTGTTTTTGATAAACCCAATACTTTAGCCCAAATTAATGGATGCCTTCCTCTATTATTAGGTAACAATGCTGGGTGAAAACCAACTACACCTAGTTTTGTCAATGAAAGGAGTTCGACTTTTATTAGGCTTGACCACCCAAAACAAAACAAAACATCAGGTTTTAGTTCGTCAATCCATCTTACATTATTTGGGTGATTAATGTCTTTAACATATTTAAAGGGTATGTGCCATTCTTCTGATATAATAGAAAGATCTATAAAATCAGAATTATAAGAGGATTTTTCTTTT